>JAKADF010000077.1 GCA_021820805.1 Bacillota bacterium | reverse complement strand
AAGACAGAGGCAATGGGTCCTGCAGTAGAATCATCTGTTATATCTCTATAGAATGGAATCTCCGTGTGCGGATTTCCAGACAGAATATCTGCACCGAATCCCTTCGGAATAACAACGAGTGAAGATTTCTTTCCGCTTTTAATTTGTTGTATTTGGTCATTTACTGAAGAAGAAGCATCTTCTTTGAGTGTGAATCCAACTGCTTTAAACATTTCATCTACAAAACTCTGAGATATTACAGAATGGTCTTCATCGACATAATTGACCGTAAGCGATGAATTTGCGGTCCCAGAAAAAACGGATCCAAATAGTGCAATAAATAAAGCTGGCATAATAATAAGAAAGAAAAAGTTCCCTTTTCCCTTAATCAACAATTTCAACTCTTTGCGAATTATGCTTTTTAGCCCCATAACTCGTTCCCCCATCTGAATTTTGATTGTCTGCGCTAATCCCGTAAACTCGTGCCAGTAAGCGCGAGGAACACAGATTCAAGTGAAGGTCGCATAATTTCCATTGCTTGTATCTCAATTCCATATTCAGAGGCTGTTTGAATGATATATTTCATGCCATCCATTAGTAGATTTGTTTCAATGACATAACCTCTATCCTTACGAAATGTTTTAGCAGCACCTCGAAACGACGGCAGCTTTTCAAATCCGTCTGCTTCCACATAAATGGACTTGTTGCCATAGCGGCCAAGCAGTTCATGCAAAGAACCTTGCACAACCACTTTCCCTTGGTCAATAATCGCAACATTATCACAAAGCGCTTCTACTTCTTCCATATAGTGTGTGGAATAAATGATGGTGACTCCATGTGACTTGAGCTCGCGAATCATTTCAAAAATATGATTACGGGATTGTGGGTCAATTCCGACAGTTGGTTCATCCAGGATGAGCAGATTTGGTTTATGAAGCAGGGCTGCTGCAATGTTAATTCTTCGTTTCATGCCTCCAGAAAATTTTTCTACAGCATCTTTCTCTCGATTTAGGAGCCCCGTCTGGTCCAAAACCTCTGCGATTCTAGTGCTTAATTGTTTACCGCGGACACCGTATATCTCGCCGAAAAAAGCCAAATTATCACGTGCACTTAGTTTTTCATACAGAGTAATGCCCTGAGGAACGTAACCAACTTCGCGACGAATCGCATTAAGATCCGTTGCAACATCAAGGCCAAACATAGTCGCTGTACCACCATCTGCATTAACGATTCCAGTCAAAATTTTCATGGTCGTTGACTTTCCGGCACCATTTGGACCTAAAAGGCCAAAACAAGTTCCAGACTCGACACTAAAAGTAACACCTTTTAATGCTACATTCTTTCCATATGACTTTTGTAAATCTTTCACCTCAAGGATAGCTTCCATGTAGGTTCCACCTCTGTCATTCTAACGTGATTAACTTTTTATAACGCAAGCTGACGACAAAGCAGATATGCTGAAAGATATATCATTACATAAGCAATCATTAGACTGGCTGCAAATGGATAGAGGAGCATCAAAGTGGGATGAAAAACAGCCATATGGCCATTCACAACTTTAAAATGTAGAAATCCCGCACCGTGAATAGAAACAAGCCACCAAATCGTACCAATAGCTCCCCAAATCAAAGGAAGGGCTGGTCTAATGCGAGATTCCCTCAAAACTCCGAGTAATACTCCAAACGCACCTGTAATCGGACACAAACAAATCAGTAACCCATACCATTTAAGTCCTGTCATCAAAAAGGCAGTTGATGCCTGTGCACTGAACGATCCCTTTAGAAACATTGTGTATAAGCCGAGAAAAGCTATGAGAAAAAAGGAAAGTATAAAGAATTGCATTGTACGCAACAGTGCAGCAACATATTTTGCAGTAATGAGCGAAATGCGAGACATTGGAAGTGACAGCCACCAACCGACTGTACCGTTTCTCCATTCATACACAATAAGACTTGTTGCTTTCCCAAACGCCATAAATGGAAGGCCGAATGTAAAGAACCAAACCACGCTTAAATCAATCGGATCTTTTAGGTACAACCCTGCGTATGTCGAAACAACCACCAAAATGAGTAAAACAAAAACAATATAGACTGTACGCCAAGGTTTTATGTGCCAAGGACGGTTCCGCCTATTGCCTTTTAAATTGTGGCGTACAAGCGACCAAAACATATTTTGGTTTTCCATACAAATTCTAAAGCCTCCTAGGCATACAGTTTTTGCAAGATCGAACGCATTGATCCATATTGGCCGCGCAGAACATCCGCTTCCCCGGCCAACACAACCTGGCCTTCGTTTAGAAATACAGCGTGATCAAACAAGGATTCCGCTTCATAAATCTCGTGCGTACTAATAAGTACTGTGCGTCTAAAATAAGTTCCGTCACTATTTCTTCTTTCACCTTTGCCACGTAAGCTATCAGAAACATCGTGTTCATTGATTTCGCTCATATAGTTAATCAGGCCGTCGATGATTTGCTCTCTAGAAATCGTGTCAATACCAGAGAACGGCTCATCGAGGATGATGAGCGGCACATTGCGCGCCATGCAAAGAATAAGCATCAACCTTGCTTCCTGCCCGCGAGACATGCCGCCAACACGCATACCTAGATTTACTTTCATGTGGCTCGCAAGAAGCTCTGCGTGAGACCTGTCAAATCCGGGAAAAAGCTTTTCTGCAAAGTTAAATGCTTCCCTTACAGTATGATGAGCGTACCAACGCGCCCTGTCTGGTAGATACGCAATTTCTCGATTTGTCTGCCACCCCGGCTCTTTTCCCATTACCTCGACTTCACCTTTATTTGCATACGTTAGTCCTGTCATTAAACGAAACAAGGTTGATTTTCCTGATCCATTCGGGCCAAGCACTCCGATAATCTGTCCATTCGGAAACGAATAGGAAAAATCGTTTAAAGCAAGCTGATTTCCATACCGTTTTGTCACATTTTTTAACACTGCAACTTCATCTGTCATGGGGTAACTTTTCCTCCTTGCTTCAAACGCAGATATTGCTGTATATCATCATAGGAGTAACCAAGGCTGCTCATTTTTTCGAGAAATTCGTCTATCACACGGTTTGCTAATTCCTTACGAAATTTATCTATCTTATCTTGTGATATCGTGATAAATGTCCCTTGGCCGCGGCGCGTTTCAGTAAGACCATTTCGTTCGATTTCCTGATATGCATGCATGACTGTATTTGGAGTAACTTTGAGTCCTTGTGCCATTTCTCTGACTGAAGGAATTTTTTCCCCCAAAGCAATCTCCCCTCTGGCGATTGCACTCGCCATTTGCTGCAAAATCTGTTCATAGATAGGCTGGCTTAAATCAAGTCGAAACCGCAGCGAGCCAACCTGGCGTTCATCCAAAGCGCTCCCTCCTTGCGAGGAACAAAAAGAGTATCATGTGAGTTAAGTGTATCATAACACGTGATACACTTAACTCAAACGAAAAATTTTTAACTCGTTAAAAATCTGTTACGATGAGGTATGGAAGGTAAGTGTATAAAGATATTTTTTATCCTGAACAGGACTCAAATAGACAGCTTAATTGAATGCTACGGGGGAATGAGGATGGAGAGGGTATTTGACGGACAAGTCTCTCGCAAGGTTCGCTGCGAAAGATGCGGGAAAAAAGTATTACAAAACGAAATTATTACTATAGACAGAGGCTCGATTAGCCCTGCTGAACACATTTGCTACGACTGCAATAACCAAAGTATTGCGGCACGCATGAGGGTAAATTATATACCTTTACGTAACAAGACCTTGACAGTTATAGATGATTTAGGAACAGAACATCTCTTCTCTCTAACCCAGGTGATTCACAATACTGGTATTGGCATTGTTGCGGAAGAGATTACAAACGAAGACGAGGTTGGATACCGTTTCTCTGTTCATGGAAGTTTTGACGAAAAACAATCTGAATTACTTGAGAAACTCACACAAAAAATTAAAAAGAATATTTCCGTACACTATATCAGAAAACAGAAATTCGGCAGCCACACTATATCAACAGTCAACGGATTTACTGTTGCTGGAAGGGTTGAGGCCAATATTCTGCCTGATTCAAACACGGACAACCTACCTATGGTGATTATCGATGGAAAACCGTATACATGGGCAGAACTTGGTGAAATGATAAAGCGATTTGATGGATTCCAGTTTAAACTAAGGTTTCTTGAAATGACAGACGATCTCATTTAGAAAGTCAGCCCCTTGTTAATTTTAATTAAAGGAAGAAAAAGAAACTGCTTTTGGCTGCAGATGCACCTGACCAAAAGCAGTTTCTTTTTTATTTAGGGAGGCGGGCCTGCCTGGCAGAGAGGGATTGATAGCCTTACCCCTGGAAATTTGATTTTGAATCAACTGACCTGTGTTGTCGGTCGTATAATAATTTCATTTATGGCAGTCCATTCAGGTTGGTCAATTGCATACGCAATTGCGTTTGCAATGTCTTCTCCCTTGAGCGGCTGATTTGTAGACCGTGACTTCAGTGCACTTATTGCGTCCTCGTCCGTTATCGTCGAAAGTAATTCCGTCTCCACAAGTCCTGGAGATATAATCGTCGTTCTGATATTTGCTGCAGGAGACAACTCCATCCGAAGTCCTTCTGTAATTGCTCTTACAGCAAACTTGGTCCCGCTGTAAACTGCTCCGGCCATGCCTACGCGGTGCCCCGCCACGGATGAAACATTAATGATGTGTCCCCCGCCCTGTTTCTCCATAATGGGTATTGCCGCTGCAATTCCGTAGAGGACTCCTTTGATATTGACATCAATCATGCGATCCCACTCATCAATCTTCAACTTATTCAAGTAGGAAAGAGGCATCAATCCAGCATTATTCACCCACACATCAACTCTTCCATACGTGCGAACTGCATAATCGGCAAGAGCCTGCATATCAGATTTCGATGTAACGTCTACGGCTAAGAATGATGCCTGTCCACCAGCTTCCCGAATCCGTTTTACAGTTTCCTCAAGTCTCTGTGCTCGACGGGCTGACAGTACAACCTTCGCCCCGGATTTAGCCAAACCCTCGGCCGCAGCTTGTCCAATCCCACTGCTTGCCCCCGTAATCACAACAACTTTATTTTGTATGCTCATAAATTTAAACTCCTCACTTTTCCATTGTTCTTCCTCGTTTACTAAAATGTACTTAAATTAAATATCTATCACTGCAAGACCGATTGGCTCTTTCGAAATAGGAATGCGGTTTTGCAATTTATAATTACGTAAATCTATAACTGAAAGCAAACTTTTCTCTTTATTGGTTACAAAGAGCAGGCGTTTTTTTAAATCAACTGCTAAATTGGATGGACTTTTTGCCGGAATGGTCATAAGACGCTGATAAGTTTTTGTACTCACCACGGACACAGAATCACCATCATAATTGGCTGTGAAAAGAATATGTCTTAGCGGATCAACAACTACAGCGGAAGGCATTTTACCAACAGGAATTGTCCTGATTACTTGATTCGTTCTCCCGTTAATCACCGTTACGGTGTTTCGATATTGGTTTGTCACAAAAATCCGATTAAGAATCGAATCAGTCGCTATAAAACTCATATCGCTTCTGTCTCGAACACGAATCCAAGCTTTGACGCGAGAATTATTTCCATCAATTACACTGATTCCATACCCTGGATGGGTGACATATACCCGATTTGTTCGCTCATTTACTGCAATTGATTGTGGGCCTGCATGAACACGAATTGATTGCACCATCTTATTTCTAAACCCAGTAATCACAGATATGCTGTCACTGCCTCCATTTGCAACATAAATGCGGTTTGTTTTTATACTTACAGCCACTCCGCTCGGTTCAATACCAACCTTCACAGAATCAATTATGCGCCTACTTTGCGCATCAATGATGAACAATCGATTTGTATCAAGTGTCGTAACATAAACCCTCTTGGTACAAGGGTTTACAGCAATTCCGAAAGGTGACCCGCTGATAGGTATTGTTTTTCTTAGAGCATGGCGAGTTCCATTCACAACTGTGATTGCATCGTACCCAAGAACAAATATCTTATATAAATGACCAAAATATTGATTTCGGAGAGACATAAGCGTCACGCTCCTGTCTATATCCATTGACTAATTGATTAACCGATGGGCCATCGATGCGTTTTACCATACTAGTCATTTTCGGATAATCTTGACAGGGCGTTCGCCTATAAAGGTATTTATTAGAACGACTTGCACGTTCTGTTTATTTTCTCCGCTTGGTTTTGATTCTCATCTTAATTTCACGCACAACTGTTGTATGTTTTGTTATCATTGCAGGCGTCAATTTTCCTTTTGCCGTAAATGCACAAAAATCAAACGGTGTCTTTAACTCATCCTTAGGCACCTGCATTTCATCAGCCAATAAATCTTTATCCAGAACTTCCTTTTCGTGCAGTTTAGGAGTTAAAACAGCATTTTCACCATTTGGCAACAGAACACTGATTTCCTCCGCTCCACTGTTCTGGAATAATTCCTCGAGTTCCTCAAATAAGACTTTATTTTCTTCATTTCTCTCTTTTGCAATTTCTTTGTTCTGAAAGTAACGAGCTACTTTTTCTTCAATTTTCAACCTCAGGGTCTGTTCTTCTTCAAGCTTTTCTTCCTCAGACTTTTCTTGTGCATCATTTATCAAATCATTTTCCACTGTTGACATTCTCGCAGTCCACCTCATGTTGTTATTATTTCAGACTATGTAAATAGACCTGATAGAGACTAGCTGTACATCAGGGCATACAAAAGATATTTTACAGGAAGTTTGAAAGGAATGTCATCGAAAAAGATTATAAAGGCATTTCCCAAGTCCAAGCCCGCGCGCTTTTGGATGAATGAGCAGAAGACGAAGCTTTGCAACAGTCTCGCTACTCTTCACTACAAAGCATGAATTCCTTACGGGATCCGCTAGAATATTTAATGTGCGGCATTCTAATCACCAGCCCTCTCCATAAGAAGGATACTCACCTATTTATAGTAAGCATCATTATTGGAGAACAGTGTCAGAAAGCGTTCGGCTTTTGCTTTTTTTCTATATAGGACGAAATGTCAACTGTTTTAATTTTTGTTGATTCAATTAATTTGCGAATAGCTGCACCGTAAGTTTTGAGATCAGTCACTGAATGACTATCAGATGAAATCGTTAACGGAACATCATGCAAAACAAGGAAATTTAGCAATACCTGGTCAGGTACCTGATGCCTGACATTAAATTCGATTATTTTTCCGGATTCCACCAATAACTTAGCAACTTCTTCTTTTTGGCCGTCACTCAGCATAATACCAAACTCTTTTAGTTCTGCGAGAGGATGGGCTACGATATCTACATGCGGATTTCTAAGCATATTGGAAAACGCTTGAAACCAATGGTCAACAATCTGATTGTGAGACTTTTTACTAATGCTTGACGGTTCAATAGTTGATCCTTTCACAGCAGATTGACGTAGATTAGATAGGTGATAGTAGCCTTTACTCTTCGGGATGCGATGCATAGAGCCAAGTACCAAATCGACCATTGAAAAGAAGGATGGATGTGCATCGATGTTTCCATTTAAATTTGTAACCTTAGCTTCAATCCCGGAAAGCAGCATAATTTGACTACGATAAGTTTCTTTTAACTGCGAAATACGCTTCGCATACTCTGTAACCCAATCGCTGGTTACCCACACATGATCTGTTATGGCGATGGCATCATAGCCAAGTTCAATTGCCGCCTCAATCATTTCTTCTAAAGAATTTTTGCCGTCAGAAAAATTAGAGTGCATATGAAGATCCATTCGCATCGTAAAAGATCTCCTTCCAATACCGACTCATTCTTGTTCCCCACACTATTTCATACTCAGATGCTTCGATTGGAATATGAAGCGCCAATTTAACTGCAAGGAAAGGAAGGTTGACTCCGGCTGCCGTGCAATGCACTATCGTACCTTGAATTCGAGGATTCACTTCAATTAACTGGGGACGCGACGTGACATCCCGCCGAACCTGCACGCCGATATTTCCATGCAAACCGAGTGTCTGAACAATCTGCGATGCGTAACGAATTACATCATCTTCCTTAGAAACAATACCGTTTGTTGTGATTCCATTCACGGTTTCGAGCCGCGAACGCGGAACTGCCGTCAGTACCTTACCTTTGTCTGCTAAGATATCAACGCTGTATTCTTCGTTCGGAAGATATTCCATGACAAGTAACTCTGGGATGTCCGTTACATTTTGCAGGCTTGTTAAAAGTTCCGAATAGCTCATGTACAAAGAATTGGGCTTTTCGTAAAACAGGAATCGGATGCGGTCAATACTTTGATCTAAAATATGAAACCCACGGCTTCCGTCTCCAAATATTGGCTTAAAACAAACAGCCTGCTGTGGATATCCAAGTTGTGTAATCGCCTGCAATAGTTCTTTTGCAGTACGCACGGTAATTGATTTGGGGACAGTTATCCCTGCATCACGAAGGTTTTTTAGCAGTGTCCCTTTGTTCATCACTTGTTGTAATTTATCACTCTCGGATACAGACACCTTGATACCAAATTTCTCAAACTCTGACTTATTATCTGCTAACACGAACAACTCTGCGCTCACCATCGGTAAAACGACATCAACTTGTTCCTCTTTGCAAATTGACAGAAGGGCAGGAATAAAAAGCGGATCACGAGCGGGAGGCACTACATGAAAGGAATCGACTAAAAAACGTCCCGTTGCTTCGCTATTTTTGTCCGTACCAACAATTCGGATTCTGTAATCTCGAACGATTCGTAAGGATTGTACAACTCCTGGAAAACCAGGAGATCCAGCTCCTGTAACAAGCACATTTAGGAGTTTTGACACGAGGCATCACCTCATTTATTTACGACTAATATAGAAAAACTTTGGCCAATTATTGTGGACGAACACCCGTTTTGATGCAAGATAGGACAGAGTCTCCATCTTTCGTATTGCAGGCACCATATGCTTGTTAGTGTTACTTAAGGTCGATGATTATTGCGGGGTGAGAACTATGTACTGTTCAAACTATAAAGGACAAAAGGTTATGATTCTTGCCCCTCATGCTGACGATGAAACAATTGGATGCGGGGGGGTTATCCAGAAATATTTAAGTAATGGGAGTGAAGTTCGCATCGTTATTGCGTCTTTCGTGAGAAACAAGTATCAGAAATATAAAAAGGATATCCAGCAGTACGAGGATTACAGCGGATCCGTACGGATTAAAGAAATGAAAAGAGCATTCGAAATATTAGGCATTACCGATTATCACATTATGTACTGGGATAGTTCTGAGAATACCCGCTATCATAGCAAACTAGACAACATTCCGAGATTCGACTTAGTACAGAACATTGAAGGTCACATACAAAATTTCAATCCAACCATTATCTATATTCCGTCAATAACTAAGCATCAAGATCATGAATATCTGCATAGCGCAGCAATCACGGCGACAAGGCCCTATTTTTGGAACGGATCCGTCATCACTTATGAGACAGATGGAGAATTTTATTTTCAACCAAACCTATTTGTACAATTAACTGAGGAAGAAGCAAATAAAAAGGCACAAGCACTTGGTGCTTATCAGACGCAATTAGGATCCGAAAAACACCCTGTAAACTCAAGCTTTTCATTGACCAAAGCAAAATACAGAGGCCAATCCATTTACGTCGATTATGCAGAAGCTTTTCAGATTGTGAGACTGCACGGTTGAAGTAATCTGGCGGCGGGGGGCAGTATCGTGAGCAGGATACTACTAGTAGTCAGAAGACTATGGAAAGGCGGGGGTACAGAAACCTATGTTTATACACTGGCAAGAGCACTGCAGAAATCTGGGCATACTGTCGGTGTATTTACTTCTGGGGGGCCTTGGGTCTCATATTTCCAAAAGCGCGGCATTCGTGTCCATGTCCCCCCAAGCAGAAACCAATTGCTTGAATTCTTGCGAATTATGAACACTTTTAATTACCAAATCGTCCATGCGCAGGATTCATGGAGCTTCCGTTTGACTCGTTACTTGCGAAACAGAC
>JAKADF010000076.1 GCA_021820805.1 Bacillota bacterium | reverse complement strand
AGGCGACCTGTATCGAGTGCCGTTTGGCTTTTAGAACGGATGTACCTATTCCACTCAGAAATATTGGACTTACTATGTAGCCAATAGCTCATGTATAGCAGCATGGCTGCAGCAAACACCCCAGTCCATCCGGAAATAAGAAAGTTATTCTGTCCAAACGCACCAGATGAGAATACAAATTTAACAATGATTGCTAAAATAGCACTGAGAGTAAGTCCGAGAGATGAACCAATCCAAATCCACTTTTTCCCCTTTTTTTCGTTTGAACGCTTCACATAAGTTAACAGAGCTGCAACAACCAGTAGTGCTTCAAGCCCTTCACGAATCGGAATCATTGCAGCATCCCAAATGGTATAACCAGTTTTTGAAGCCAGGGGTGTCAAATATTGAATCATCTTTGTCAAAAGACTCTCCGCCCCCTGGTAGTTGCCTGCTGAAATCATGGCGTTGACGGTTACCATGTCACGCTCTGAATCGTTATAAACGGTATTAGACTGGGCGACAACGGTTCCTTCAACGCTGAGCCATGACTGACGAACTTTTGTAATATTAGAAAGCGCGGCAGTTTGGTCGTGAGCTGCAACCTTTTCTTTTGTCTGACCAAGCATCCCGATAAAGTCCGAAAGCGTGATGTTTTGCTTTTTAAAAGTGCCTTCTGCGTATCCGCCGTGGATGTATTTATTATCCACATACTGAAGCCCGTTTAGCGCCTTAACAATGTTTTGCTGTTTATCCGTTATAAAAGCATACTCAACTTCTCCCATGTTGGATTCGATGTCGGTATATGCTTGTGCAGAATCTGATTTAACCGTGTCTTCAATGACTAACCATCGATCATGAAATTTTTGATAGATTTGGTTTGCATCAGACAAATTGTCTTTTTGTGCCGCAGTGAGTGCCTGGCTAATGTACGACGTCGCTTGAGATACGTTTTCTGTACCTCGGCTCGAAGCTTCTGCGGTTAAAGGTGAGAACAAAACAAGGATAAGCATAATAGGGATTGTGATGAACCAAAGCTTGTTAGACATAATCTTCCCTCCCTGAATCCCACCTTGCCGCAATCAGAGTAGTCATGTGGGACGTCTTGAATTATAATTTAAATGTTGACTTAGTAAGTCATGATTCAGCTATGAAGTATGACAATTTGATGAAACTAACTAAACCGCAAAGTATATACTAATAATATGACTCAGTAATTGATATAGATCAAGTTCTAGTTTGAAGCATAAATCAAGAAAACTAAAGAAATTCTTATCTCCAGAAGTTTTCCTCGTCTAAAATTGTTTATCACACGAAAATTCAAAGCGTTAATCCATGAAATATCCCATGTTTTTTATATGCTTACGCCAATTGATACATGTTTTTCCCTAACTAGCGCAATTTATGGATAAAGAGGGATGAGTATGCTTGTACAAACGGATTAAGTAGATAGAGAGTCATTTGTAAGGTGTGATGTAACAATGTTTTTCAGAAGGCCAAAGCCGAAGGTAAAAAATATTCACTTCATCGAGGAAACCGGGACAGATCCTCGTCATGAAAACGCGTTTGAACAAGTTTCCATTTCTCGACGTATTCAAGATAATATGGACTATTTGCGTATTGTTTTCAAATCTGCGGACATTGTTTTTTATGAATTTAGGCTGTTTGACGGGCGCGTTGCATTGTTAGTTTATATTGAAGGGTTATCAGATTCAAAGCATATTGGGTCGGATATTTTGTTCCCCCTGACTAAAGCAAAAATGAGAGAGGTGTCACGGGCCTCAAAGAATCTGACGGTTGTAGAGCTTGCTCGCGAATATACAACGATTGCAGAAACGAAGCTCGCCCATACTTTAAGTGACGTCATTATGTATGTAATGCAAGAGTATGTAGTTTTACTTGTTGATGGTGAAACAAAGGGTGTTGCCCTAAGTGCTGTTAGCAGGCGGGACAGAGCGATTGAGCAGCCAGATACTGAAACTGTCATTCGGGGACCGCGAGAGGGATTTATCGAAAATATTGGAACAAACATCTCTCTGATAAGGCGTCGTCTGCCGACACCTGCTCTTCATGTCGAGAGTATGCACATCGGTTCTTACACGAAAACAGATACTGCACTTTGCTATATTGAAGGAATTGCTGACCCTAACCTTCTTGACGAGGCTCGGGAAAGACTAAACCGCATTAAAATTGACGGCATTATTGATACAGGTTATATCGAAGAGCTGATTGAGGATAGTCCTTTTTCACCTTTTCCCCAGATACAGAACACGGAACGTCCAGATGTTGTCGTTGCAGCGCTGCTCGAAGGAAAATTTGCAATTTTTGCGGATGGTTCTCCGTTTGCACTTGTTGCGCCAGCTAACGCATGGGGAGCACTGCAAGCTTCTGAAGACAATTACGAGCGATACCTGATTGCAACACTGGTTCGTTGGCTTCGATATCTTTATATGTTTTTTGCTCTGTTTCTTCCTTCCATGTATGTTCCGATACCCACTTTTGATCAAGAAATGTTGCCAACGAGGCTCTTGCTTTCTGTGGCTGCTGCTCGGGAAGTAACACCATTGCCTGCTGTAGCAGAAGCTCTTTTAATGGAAATTACATTTGAAATCTTGAGAGAAGCTGGAATTCGTCTGCCAAAAGCAATTGGATCTGCTATCAGCATTGTGGGAGCACTCGTTATTGGCCAGTCCGCCGTACAAGCTGGGATGGTATCAGCTCCCATGGTCATTGTCGTATCGATTACTGGTATTGCATCTTTTGCGATTCCGCGTTACAGCTTTGCAATCGCACTTCGGATGCTGCGATTTCCGATGATTATTCTTGCAGGTACGCTCGGCTTGTTTGGCATTCTGCTTGGTTCACTTGCTATCGTTTTGCATTTATGCAGTTTGCGTTCCTTCGGAAAGCCATATTTAGAGCCAGTAAGCCCACTGATTTGGCAAGGTTTAAAAGATGTTCTCATGCGCACACCAAGGTGGGCTATGAAATATCGGCCGCTTGATGATGCAAAAAATAACCCTGAGCGTATTGGCGGGGCTACTAGTCCGAAAAGGCGGCTTCCGAAACATGTTTAGGTGGTTAGGCTGGGGTATAGCCGTTCGAGTTTTAAGTCTTCTCTTGATTAGCACATTAGTCACTGGTTGTTGGGACTCGACTGAAATCGATGAACTTGCCATCGTATTGGCAAGCGGAGTTGATGTGGCAAATTCTAGCTCAGGTTCTCAGCCGGGCATTTTAGGCTCCGTACAAATCGCGGTCCCTAGGCGCCTAGGGACGACGCAAGGGGGCGGTGCAGCACCGAGTACTATTGAACCGTTTCTGGTGGAGACTGCACAAGGCAAGGACCCGGTTGAGTCGATAGAGAATATCCGGAAAAAATGGGCAAGAAAACTAATCATGAATCATCGTCTAGTAGTTGTAGTCGGTGAAGATTATGCGAAACAAGGAGTACGGGTTCTGCTTGATGAAATATTGCGGAACCCGGGAAGTAGGTTGCGTACTAGTTTTGTAGTTGGTTACCACACGGATGCTTTGCCCATTTTAAAGCTTCCTCGTATATTGATGCGTGTTCCATCAGAAGCAATTGAAGGGATGGAAGATCAATATGGTTTTGAGAATCGCAGCATAAAGGACTTCATGGAGGAACTAACTGGGAAGGGAGACCCGTATGCATTAGGAATTGAAGCTACTCCTACACAAAGTAAGGAGACGCCTGAAACATTCAGGCTTCGTAATATCGCTGTTTTTCAGAAGGACAAACTTGTTGGTTGGCTGGAAGGGAAACAAGTTACAGGGTTCTTATGGTTAAGCGGTAAGATGAAATCTGGACTCTTTAGTTTGAGTTTGCCCAATCAAGCAGGGACAGTAGGTGTCACGCTTCTGCGATCTCATGTTTCTCGTGAGGTACGCATAGTACGCGGTAAGCCACAGATGACAATCAGGCTTCAGGTTGAAGATGACGTCATAGAAAATGGAAGCTCGCTTGATTTACATAACCCTAAAGGGGTCACAGTGGTTGAAAATGTCGCCGCAAAGGCTGCGGAAAGTGAAATGCGAGATACTCTTGATGTGCTTCAACATCAGTACCATGCAGACATCTTACAGTTTGGAAACGATGTTTACAAAAAATCGCCAAGAACGTGGCATAGAATTGATAAAGACTGGCGGGATGAATTTAGTAAACTTCCTGTTCAATTTGAAACTCAGGTTCAAATTCGACGCAGTGGACTGACGAGCCCAAATTTAAACATATCTGAACAGGAGCTGAGATGATGCCTTTTGCAATTATCGGCTTTTTACTGTTGATGTACATTGTGGACGGAAAGAAGTTGATTAAGGACCATAACCTAAAACAATGGATTGTCTACCTTTCGCTGACATGTATAAGTGTGGGAGGGTTGATTTTATTTTCAATTACTTTTAGTAAACCAAATATATTTTTATATCTGGAAATATTATTAAAGCCGCTTAGCAGGTGGTTAGCTTTATGAAAGCGGGCACAGAGAAACTGCAGGTTTCAAATTTACAAATTTTTATGATGATGATTGCTGCGACTGTTGCATATGGTCATTTTGTTTACGTTCACCTAGCGTTTCTTTCTGCAGGAAGAGATACTTGGATTGCACTGTTGCCTGGATTTGCAGTCGGGATTGGAGTTGTTTATTTTCAGTTTAAGCTCATGACAAATCGTCCGCGGGAATCGCTAGTGCAAATAACGTTGTCCACATTTGGAAAGTGGGTTGGCTTTGTAATATCAGCTATTTATATTTTATTTTTTATACTAGTTGCAGGTCTCACGGTAAAGGAACTGGCAAGTTTTTTAGGGTTGATTTATCCAGTTTCACCAATGCCCATTTTTATTTTTGGTGAACTCTTGCTCGTTGCATGGGCGCTGCGCGCAGGTGTCGAGGTCATTGCAAGAGCTGTTCAACTGCTTCTTCCTGGTCTTATGATTCTTGGACTTACGGCAGCTACATTGTCTATACCCGACAAGGATATCTCTAAACTGCTTCCAATTCTTGACCACGGACCAGGATCTATAGCCAAGGCTTCACTTGTATTTGTGGTCATGTTTTCTGAGTTGATTGTGTTTGGAATGTATATTCAAGATGCAAACGATTTAAACCGTACACCTAAGCAGTTACTACTGGCTGGTACAATCTTATTCATCATGTTTATTGGACCAGCAACTGGACCCATTATGGTTTTTGGTGAGAACATTGTTCAAGCGTTGGCATACCCGACATACTCAGAGATTCAATATATACGGCTGGCGGGAATCTTTGAACGCGTAGACATACTTGGTGTTCTTCTTTGGTCAATTGGTAGTTTCCTCCGTATTTCCATTTTTCTGTATGGTGCATCTAGAGGGCTTGCACATTTATTCAAAGCAAAAAAGGAAAATATCTATGCTCTCCCAACAGCGTTGTTCGCTGGTTTTTTGGCAATAAGCATTATGCCAATCTCGCGTGAAGCAGCGCATGAATTCCTAATAACGACGTTTCCAATTATCGCGATTTTTGTGGGTATACTTCTGCCAGTGCTTACTGGCGTCGTTATGCTCTTTCGGAAAAACGATGGTAAAAAGCAGCAGGGAAATAAAGATGAAGTTAAAAATGAAGGTAAGAGCAAAGGCAAGAGGCGTCAACCAGCAGGCAATACTAATTAAGATTGGAATCGGACAGTACATAGGTATACAAATGAATGAACTTGCAGGTGGGCTGACATGATTGAATAACTTTATTCCGTATCTTATTTTAATTGCCATCTTTGTTCCGTTAATAGTCTGGACTATCGTGCATAAACGAGAACCTGGACTTATCACGGTATTTTCAACCTATATCGGAATGATATATTTTGTTGAGTTTTTCGTTCTTGTCGTTTTTAGCGGCTATTGTTATAAACCAATGGTTTTATCTGTCCCTTATTATGACAATATACTTGGAGCAGTAATTTCTGATTTAGTCGTTGTGCCAGCTATTGCACTTGTTGTGGCTGCCTTTCAGCTAAAAAACGTGTGGTGTGTTGTGCTCGGTATTCTATTTGGCGGAATTGAGTGGATATTTATAAGCCTTCGAGTTTATCAATTGTATTGGTGGAAGATAGCTTATACTATTGTAGTTTTCACCTTATTTTTTATATTTGCCCGCTATTGGTTAAAAAAAGTCCGTGAATGTTGCCACCCTGTCATGCATTTCATATCATTGTTTTTGCCATCGTTTATGCTTGTTGCCACTATCCTTTTTGTTACCGGAGTGTTCGGTTTGCATCTTGACCACATTGGTGTGTTTGCAGAGAGGCACCGAGACAGTGTTTTTATTGCATCTATTTATGGTGTCCTCGAAGCACTTGTGTTTTCTGCATTTCAATTTTGGTTCCCTAACAGCTTTAAGTGGAATGTTTCTGCAGTGATATACAGTATTTTGTTTGAGTACGTTCTGGAACGGATGTGGATAATCGATATCTTAGTTCGACCCTTTGTGTATTATGCAGTACAACTTGGATGTTCACTACTCGTCGCTTTACTTTTGTTTTATATGAATCGATGGTTAATACAATTGATGCGAATAGGGATGACCGACAATTCGCAGTAGGCAGGAAGTTTCATGGGAGGAAAGAAAGTATATGTTATACTAAAAAGTTATTAGAACTAACTCTATCACATATATCATAATAATTCTGATTATAAGGAGTCCTTTGATATGTATGATAAGTATTTTGAAGAGTATGAGATTGGGGATTATTGGCGGTCAAGGGGACGTACAATCACGGAGTCCGACCTAGTTATGTTTGCTTCATGGAGCGGTGATTGGTTTCCGTTGCATACAGATAAGGAATGGGCAAAGCAAACACAGTACGGGCAGCGGATTGCACATGGTATGCTGGTTCTTTCAGTTTCGATGGGGTTAACTAAATTAGAACCAGGCCGTGTTATTGCATATTATGGGATTGATCATCTGCGTTTTGTCAGACCGACCTATATTGGCGATACGCTCACTGTTGAACTACAAGTTGTTGGCAAACAGGAAAAGAAGGATGCAGGTATTATTGCCGCTGACGTCAGTGTTTTAAAGCAGGACGGAGAACCTGTGCTTGTTGCAACACAAAAGATTTTAATCGCAAAGCGTCCAAAGTAAGCCCCTGAATTTGGATTTAGAAGCTTCGCACTACTTAATATAAAACAAGAACCGCAAATGCTGCGGTTCTTGTCAGGCCGTCCGTTTAATAAAAATACTACTTTCAGTTACTGTCGTCATATTTATCGGTAATAGCTTTCCATGCTGTAAGAGCGAACACAATTGCACCAAATACGATACTGTTCCACGTTGCTCCTGCGTTGCTTGTAAAATTATAAACCCAGGGAGAAATGACGAGCCAGAGACCGATGAGAGCAGATAACCATAATTGCCACATGACGCACTTGACATCCTTTCCTATATCCAGCTTTTCTTCTCGGTTGGACGACCTTCAATAAAATCATATTCGGAAGGGATATAGAAGGTATGGACAAGTGGCATAGTACTAAAATTCAAAGTTATCCGGATCCTGCCCAAACCGCTTATTTTGATTCAACCAGGAAATTTCATCCATATCTTCTGTACTTAGTTCAAAGCCAAAAATGTCTGCATTTTCAACGATTCTTTTTTTATGGACTGACTTTGGAATGACAATAACTCCATTTTGGAGATGCCACCGCAGTACGATTTGAGCAGGAGATTTTTCGTATTTCTTGCTTAACTCTACTAATAAAGTGTTGTCCAGGTTACCTTTCATAATAGGACTCCAGGCCTCTACTTGAATATGATTCGTCTGACAAAATTGTTTCACTTCTAGTTGTGTAAGCATTGGGTGACATTCGACTTGGTTGACCATCGGCTTAACTTTTGAATCTTGCAGGAGAACTTTAAGATGGTGAACTTGGAAGTTGCTTACCCCAATTGCACGAACAAATCCTTCTTGATAGAGGTGTTCAAGTGCTCTCCAGGTCTCTTTGAACTTTCCTTGTACTGGCCAGTGAATGAGATAAAGGTCAATATAGTCTAGGCCAAGCTTCCTTTTACTTTCCTCAAACGCATGCAGTGTTGCATTGTACCCCTGATCTATGTTCCATACTTTTGTTGTAACGAATAAATCCTCTCGAGTTATGCCAGATTCCCGGATTGCCTTTCCAACACCAGTTTCATTCTTGTAGAGCGTTGCGGTGTCAATATGTCTGTATCCAGCTTCAAATGCATCATGGACAGCTTGTTCGACTTCTGAGCCATCTTTAGTTTTCCATACACCTAGTCCAAGCCATGGCATTTTAACTCCATTTTGCAGAAGGGCGGCATCTGTAATGTGCTTTGCTGCCATTAAGTCAGCTCCTTTTCACAAAATTAAACTAATCGTATTCGATTATTGGATTTAATAAAAGGCCGAGGTATGTTTTTATGGGTTGGGTCTTGAAGCTAACTAGAGTAAACTTGAGTCCAGATTAAAGGATACGATGGTGGTTTGAAAGGTGGCAAATTTAAATTGCATTCCTATATATTGAGTGCTGTAATTTGGCTTGTATTAATGACTGGGTTTGCAGTATACCTAAACATTTTGGCTAAAAAATTTAATGAAAACAAAGTTCTTTGGACTATTTTGGGATTCATTTTCACAGCGCTCGCTGTGTCAATTTTGATGTACAAGCATGGCCGTAAAGTGTATGCGGTCATATGGCTTGTTATTTGGATTGCAGGTCTAGAGTCCTTCATTATTTCTGTATCGGGCATGCTGTCTACGTTTATGCCAAACTTGGAAGTTGAATTATAGCATTCACCGAAATACAGCTTTCAATGAAGTTTTGGGAAAAAAACTGAGAGAGGGAGTAGTAAAATGTCAGCTAAGACGATTGCATGCCGTTTATTAGATACAATGAAAATTCCTTATACACTGCATGAATACGATTGGGATGAAGATGCTTTAGATGCGTTGACGGTGGCAGCGAAAGTTGGGATAGCTCCAGAGCAAATTTTTAAAACGCTCGTCCTGCGCGGGGATAAAACGGGTGTTGTTATGGCTGTTATACCTGGGAATAAAGAACTAGATTTAAAAGCATTAGCCGCGGCCTCTGGCAATAAACGCGTTGAAATGGTTCATGTAAAAGAACTTCAGAGCTTGACTGGTTATATTCGCGGGGGTGTCTCCCCTCTAGGAGGTAAAAAACATTACCCAATATTCATAGATGAGAGTGTAAAGAATCTAAATCCAGTGAGTGTTAGTGCAGGACGACGCGGTTTGCAAATCTTTCTTCAGGGGACTGATTTAGTAAAGTCCTGCGTGGCGACTTTAACCTTGGGGCTTGCCAAATAGGCTGGCTTATATGCCTTAGCCTTAAGCGCGATTGCCTATTTGGCACGAATTTTACTTGTTTTGAGATTAGGTACTTAATGCAGTTTCCAATTTAAAACATCATCAGGGTCAGCAATTACGCGTCCATAGTATTTTAAAGACCTAAAATTGTGGATTTCTCTACATATAGCTGTCATTTGGTTTAGAATTGTCTTTTCTGATACCTCATTTGGCGACCAATAGTACAAATTCATTGTGAAGGGTTTACCATCGTCATCTGACCGAGTGTATTCAATATGCTCAGCTTTTTTAAAACCATTTTTCTCATAAAATCGGATCCGGCGCGTAATATCTGTGTCATCGTCATAGTCCTCAGGTGGTTCTACTTCTAAAATGACGGTCTTATTTCTATTTTTAAATTGATTGAGTGCTTTAGTTCCAATTCCTTTGCCTCTTGTTTTCGGGTTGACCAATAA
Organism: Bacillota bacterium; assembly: GCA_021820805.1. The sequence continues at coordinate 279 of JAKADF010000076.1, read as the reverse complement.
ATAGTCGATAAAAATGAAATCGTTGAATTCCGCATATGTAGCAAGAAACTCGTCTGTTTCCCACTTGCGGTAGGCGTCATGGTGGGTAAGCAAATCTTGCATTTGACCACGAGGCTTCATTTCATGTTCAGGAAAATACTCGGATAGTCGGTGGTACCAGTCCATAAAATTATTCCCCCCTGTTGACTCCCAGTTAGTGTAAAGCGGGAAACAACAGATTATACAGTATGAATCAGTTAAGGTTTTCTAGAATTGGCGGTTAAAGGGAGACGTGAGTTT
>JAKADF010000075.1 GCA_021820805.1 Bacillota bacterium | reverse complement strand
CGGAATCGGCTCGTAAATACCAAAATTACCAGCCTGTAAATCTTCAAAGCTTCTAACCTGGCAGAAAGTTAGACTATGAGTTTGCTTATTTGTTCTTGGATAGACAACCCTGTGTCTTAGCGCTTGCAGCCGCTTTAGGCAAAAGATGAGGTCGACCTCCTCCCGAAAGGCAGCGTACAAAGCGATCGTCTGTGAATGACGACTTACCATTACCTCTAACAGATGTTCAGAAATTTGAGCACTCATCTTTTGTCGATCTACTTGTGCAATTGTTTTGCGCATGTGTGACAATCGGGATCGCAATAATCTTTTCTCCGAATCCGCTGTATGTTCAATCGGCATGATGCATCCCTTCCCGATGATAGAGGCCGCACAGAACAAAAATCCACGGTGCGATGAGAGTTGCCCAAATTCCAATAACGATATCGCGCACCATTAACCAAGCTGTGCTTCCTGATGTCCATTTCATTCCCCATTGTATCGCAATTAAACCTGCAATGCCGATAACAATTACACAAAATCGCTTCCACAGTTCTTTATCAAGTTCACAGCAAAGCCATTCTCCTTCAATAACTGCTCCAACGCCAATCGACAATAAAAATGCTGCAAAACCTGCACCAAGTTCATCGTGGTGAAAAGCGTAGAGCAGGACCGGAAATGCTATTGCCAAAAATAGTTTCACTGGGAAAGCAATTTGGCGGTACGTCCACCATTTCGCCAAAGCCCATCCGATAAGGCCGATAACGAGACCAAGTACCCATCCGAGAATGACATCCATTGGCCAATGTAAACCTAGATAGAGCCGCGAGAGTCCAATCGCGAGAACGAGCACTGTACCTGCAGCGATGATCCATCTACGTTTCACAATGCGTGAGACAATCGTCCAAAATGTCATCGGCCCTTGAGCATGTCCGCTCGGCATTGAATAACTGGTTGCAGACGACATATACGTAGAGCGGATCCCCGGAATACCTATCGGCCGCACTAGATGGAACACTGCTTTTAACCACGCGTTAAAAAACATGCTTGCGAGGAAAATATAAGCGAGTCGAAGACCATTACGCTTGTGAATTCCCCAGAAGATGACAGGCAAAACGAAAATATAAAACGACTCAATTCCAAGTGCAGATAACCATGTGGCTGCTTTGTCCAACATCGGTGACTGGAAAGATTGAATATAGACGAGAATCTTGTACTGCCAAAGAAGTCCATGCGGCATTGGAAAATCAGGCACTATCATACGAATTCCCCCTTATTTGAAACAATTGCCGAAATCAGCGTACTGAGGGTACACTAGTGTCACCTACGCCTGTCCAAAGACAGAATCCTAAGCATGTCTTAAACCGTATTGATAGAGTGTATGACACCAAGGGGAATTCATATGATCGTTTTACAAGCAAGCCATATCGAAAAACAATTTGACGGGATACAAGTTCTAAATGATGCCTCCCTTATTGTTCAAACACGGGATCGCGTTGCCCTAATCGGTCCAAACGGAGCAGGCAAGTCCACTTTACTCCGTATCATAATTGGTGAACTTGAGAAAGACTCTGGGGATGTGAGCCTAGGCAAAGGGGTCACGATTGGCTACATTTCGCAATTTGTTCAAGCAGATAAATCAACAACTGTATATCAGTATGTAAAAGACGTATTTGCTTCCATTTACGAACTTGAGGCAAAACTGCGCACACTTGAAAAACAGATGGCCCGTCCAGAAGTTTACGAGGATATTTCTCGCTTCACAGCCATTTCTAACGAGTATGCCGCACTGCAACATCAATTTGAAGAACAAGGCGGTTACGCGGTAGAAGCAAGAATCAGAAGAGTGCTTGACGGGTTAGGCTTTGATAAATCACTACAACAGCTGCCCGTAGATCTTCTGAGCGGAGGCCAAAAAACACGGTTGTCACTCGCACGTTTACTCGCCTGGCAGCCAGGTTTACTTGTACTCGATGAACCAACAAACTATTTGGATACAGAAACCTTAACTTGGCTGGAAGGATATTTACAAGGTTATGAGGGAGCACTGCTCGTTGTCTCCCATGACCGTTACTTTCTAGATCAAATCGCAACAGAGATTGTCGAGTTAGACGAGGGTAAAACCACACTTTATCACGGAAACTATAGTGACTATATCGAGGAAAAAGCAAACCGCATGGAAGCGGCTCAAAAAGAGTACGAAGCCCAACAAAAAGAGATTGCAAAAGTTGAGGATTTTATTTCACGGAATATCGTCCGCGCATCCACTACAAAACGCGCTCAAAGCCGCCGAAAAATGCTCGCAAAAATGAACCTGCTCGAAAGGCCGTCCGGAACTGGCCCCGAACTAGGCTTACGTTTCAATTCAGCCCGTCCTTCCGGCAAAGACGTCCTTTTACTCGAAAACGTCACCATTGGCTATGGCTCCAATGAACATGATTCACACGGGAATGATTCAAATGGCCGCGATTCAAAAGCTATGGTGATTTCAAAACATATCGATTTACGTATTGAACGCGGGCAGCGCATTGCTATAGTCGGCCCTAATGGCACAGGGAAGACAACGCTTTTAAAAACTATTATCGGCGACCTGCCGCCGCTTGCAGGACACATTCATTGGGGCCAACACGTTCAGATTGGTTACTATGACCAAGAACAAGAAACATTGTCTCACAACAAAACTGTTCTTGACCAAGTGTGGGATGAACACCGGGATTTCGATAATACAACAATTCGGACAGCACTTGCTCGGTTCCTCTTTCGCGGCGAAGATCTGCAAAAACCCGTCTCTGCACTAAGCGGCGGAGAGCGGAGCAGACTTAATTTATGCCGCCTGATGCTGGAAAACTCTAATACTTTGCTTCTCGACGAACCGACAAACCATCTTGATCTAATGAGTAAAGAAGTGCTAGAGGATGCATTGTCTGATTACAACGGAACGCTTATTTTCATCTCCCACGACCGCTACTTTATCGATGCAATTGCAACACACGTAGCCGTGCTATCCGATAGCGGAATCAAAATATTCATAGGCAATTACAGCGATTATCGGGAAAAGCAAGCAAATGAAGATAAGTGGGCTGAAGAAGAGAACGGTGCAACTGAAACGAGCATTGAACCAGGCACAAGCACCGGATCAGAAAAAGAAGGAAGAATTCGAGTCCGTTCTTCTGATATCCGAAAAGCGAAAGAACGAGTTGCGCAAATCGAAGCACGTTCGGAATCAAATGCAGCCAGGCAAACCGAAATTGCGATAGAGCTAAACGAAGCAGCTTTGTCGCAAAATGTCGATAAAACAAAGGCTCTGCAAATTGAGTTGGAGTTATTGTTAAAAGAGGAAGAATCTTTACTCGATGAATGGTCAAATGCCGCATCATACTTGGAAGAACTAGAGAAACTCAACCAGTGACCACAGCCAAAACCTACTGCCCAAATTCGGCATTTCTTGGGCAGGCGAGGTGAATTTCACACAATATATCCACATTATGCACAGTGTTATCCACAGGCAAAACCCTTTCTACAAAGCGAAATTCGACAAATTTCCACATGATCCACAGGCCAGCCTGTCAACAACTTGTGGATAATAAAAATAAACCGATGTGCCAAACTGCACCTTGGTTTATTTTGTAATACGGGCGGGATCGTAACATACTACGCCGAGTGCCTCTGCCTCTTCTGGCGCTGCCTCACCTGTGGATAATAGCCACTGTTTTGTCATCTATCCTCTTCTGGCACTGCCTCACCCGTGGATAATAGCCACTGTTTTGTCATCTATCCTCTTTAGGCACTGCCTCACCCGTGGATAATAGCCACTGTTTTGTCATCTATCACTCCAGGCGCCGTCTCACCCGTGGATGATAGCCACTGTTTTGTCATCTATCCTCTTTAGGCACTGCCTCACTCGTGGATGATAGCCACTGTTTTGTCATCTATCACTCTGCCTCACCCCGGCCAATGCCCCAATGCTCCCCTGGCACTAATATCACCAATTCTGCCATGTAGATAATGGGAGATTAGCGTAGGCATTCAAAGAGAGGTCATTCACACGACCTCGCCTGAATGTGTAGTATCCTGCTGAGGCAATCATCGCTCCGTTGTCGGTACATAGGCGAATATCGGGAAAATGGACGGTGAAATTCTCTTTTAAAGCTAATTCCCGCATTGCTTTGCGCAAACCTTTGTTTGCAGCAACGCCCCCCGCGACGACGACATTTTGAAGACCTGTGGTGCGGACTGCTCTGGCTGTCTTTGCCGTGAGGACCTCAACTACGCTCGCCTGAAAGCTGGCACATACGTCATCTATCACAATTTCCTCACCGCGGTTGCGGCGTTTTGTAAGTTCATTATTCACTGCGGACTTAAGCCCGCTGAAGCTGAAGTCAAAATGGTCATCTTCGAGAAACGCTCGCGGGAAAGCAAATGCATTAGGATGACCATTTGCTGCATGCTCGTCCACTTTTGGACCGCCGGGATAAGAAAGTCCAAGTAGCCGCGCAACCTTGTCGTACGCTTCTCCCGCTGCATCATCACGAGTTCCGCCAAGCTTTTCAAACTCAAACTTGTCACTCACCACTAGGATTTCGGTATGCCCACCAGAGACAACTAAACATAAAAATGGAAAAGTGAGTTCTGAATTAATAGTTGCTGCCGCTACATGTCCTGCAATGTGGTGAACCCCAATTAACGGAAGGCCTGTTGCTAAGGCATATCCTTTTGCTGCTGAAACACCGACCAAAAGCGCACCGAGGAGGCCCGGGCCGCACGTCACAGCAATTGCATCGACATCCTTGAAAGTCAAATCGGTTTGTTCGAAGGTTTTTGTTACTACCCTCGTAATCGTCTCTACATGGTGACGTGAGGCCACCTCAGGGACGACACCGCCAAATAAAGCATGAATGTCCATTTGCGTTGCAGTGACTTCTGAGATGATTTTACGGCCGTTTTCGACAATAGCGGCCGATGTTTCATCACAACTTGTTTCGATGCCAAGAATCTTCAATCTAAAGTGCCTCCTCCAAAACCTCCTCCGAAGTTTCCTCCGAATCCTCCCCCAAAACTTCCTCCTAAACCCCCTCCAAGCGTTCCTCCGAGAGTCCCTCCTCCTGACTGCTCGGATGAAGAGACAGGGGATACTGGTGGAAGATCAGCCCACATAATCAATGCATCTTCACGATTATCCGTATAGTAACCCTTACGAATGCCAACACGTTCAAATCCATATTTCTCATACAGTTTTTGCGCTACATGATTCGTCACGCGAACCTCAAGGGTCATCTTCTTTCCACCTTGCGCCATACAAATAGACATCAGTGCACGGAGCAACTTGTCGCCTAAGTATTTCCCGCGAAAGTCCGGATCGACCGCAATATTTGTAACATGACCCTCATCAATAATCATCCAAACTCCTGCGTACCCAATGACCCGGCCACTATATTCTGCAACAATGTAACGGGCTAAATGATTATCAATCAGTTCAGTCATAAATGCTTGTCTAGACCAAGGTGCCGTAAATGATCGTTTTTCGACAAGCATTACTTGGTCTACATCTTGGAGGGTCATTCTCCGAATTTGTAGTTTCTCTGGATGCCATGCTTCACTCATGGACGCCCTGTCTCCTTTCCCGAAGCTTTGTTTCAGCTTCTACTTCCAGCGCGTATTCAGGTACTACGCTGTGAACTTCCTCTCCAGTGACTGAAGAAACTGCCCCGGCAGCCACTAGATGGAGAAATGAAGGTCCGAGTGCTGCTGACACACTTTGTAATGTCATCACACTTCTATGCTGTAGTATATCAAGTGTCCCAAGTACACCGTGCTTTGGCAAGAAATCATGAATGACAATTAAGTCTGCACCACTGTCGGCTTGTATGGTTTGCGCCTCTTTACACCAATCTAGTACAGGCATAACTTTGCTGCTTTTGATTGTGGAGTATGAACCGTCTGTATTTTTAAAGTAAATTGCTCCAAATGCCCGCCCTCTGCGTGCAAACAACATAGGTAAAAGGATGGAAGGACGATTTGGGAAGCCCGGCCTTGCAGCCTCTGCGATTCCAAACAATGTCGGAACAGGATACAGCGGAACTGAGAGTGTCGTTGCCATAGCCTTTGCTGTACTGACAGCAAGCCTGACTCCTGTATAAGATCCCGGGCCAATCCCAACGCCAATTCCCGTAATATTGTCTATATGAATCCCTGTGTGCTGTAAAAGATGCGAAATAGTCGGTTGGAGGATACGCGAGTGCCCGCGCAAAACACGAAATGACGAACAAGCAATCATCTCGCTACCCTCTCCAATTGCGACTGCTAAAGTTTCCGTCGCTGTGTCCATGACTAAAATTGCCACTGTTTCACCCACTCATCCAACCGATGCTTGCCTTGCAACCCAATTGCTTCAACCGAGAGAGTACGTTCATCGTACGACTCATCCCGCATCATGCTGATATCCACTAAAATCGCCTCATCAAAATAATCAATAACACCCTTTGGCCACTCGACTAGAATAATAAACGTGCCATCTAAGTATGACTCAAAACCGATTGAATCCAATACCTCGAAAGGCAGTGCCTCAGTATCTTCACCATATAAACGATATAAGTCCATATGCACAAATGGGGAAAATCCACGCCCCTCATATTCAGCAACAATCGTGAATGTAGGGCTTGTCACTTCATCCATTATACCTGCACCCTTGGCAATTCCCTTTGAAAACAACGTCTTTCCAGCACCAAGAGTTCCAGACAGAAGCACTGCGTCCCCTTTGTGCAGCACCTGTCCAAGCGCCATTCCAAGACGCATGGTTTCATCTGGCGATTTTGTATGGAATAGATGCCTGTCTGCCACGGTTATCTGTCCCCCTGTTAAAGCCTACGTAAAGTGGTTATATCCCTTTGGAAGAATAAGTTCGAGGCTTCCATCGGCATGATGTGTGACAACGCCATCGCCAGCTTCAACGCGTCCAATTTGCGTGATTTTGACGCCGACAGCTTCACACTGTGCGAGTGCCTTTGCAAATACGTACGGATCCGCCGTTCCAACAAGCTGGTAGTCCTCTCCGCCATACCATGCAAACGTATAGGGGTCTTGCTGTGCTGTGCGTGCTAAATTGCGAGTTGCCGGTGCAAACGGAATCTTTGCTTCATCAATACGCATTCGAACAGAACTGGCTTTTGCAATTTCGTTTAATTCACTCGCTAGTCCATCACTTATGTCATTACAAGAAGATACGCCGAGAAGAGACAAGATTTGCCCTGCCGCTACTTGCGGGAACGGCCGCCTGTGATACTGCAACAACTGTATTTGTTCATCAACCGGTAATATAATTTTATCTTGCAACAATTTAAGCCCAGCAGATGACCCGCCGACATGTCCAGTGACAAACACAACATCCCCAGGTTTGGCACCACTGCGCAGAAGGGCGCGGCCTTTTTTGACGGATCCCGTTAACGTACTCGTTGCTACAAAAGGCCCCGATGTATGGACAACATCCCCGCCAACCACGTGGCACGAAAATTGTTCACATATGGTTCTGATTCCATCGTACATATCATGCAGCCACTTGGTATCATACGAATTTGGAATTGCAATGGACAAAAGGATATGCCTAGGCTTTCCACCCATTGCCGCAATATCGCTAATTGATGCCGCAACGCACTTATATCCCACATCGAATGCAGACATCGTATCATGCAAAAAATGGACACCTTCCACCATGGTGTCTGTTGTGAGCAGCACTTCCTCATCTGCCTCGAAACGGACGACAGCAGCATCGTCGCCAATACCAACCGAAATGTCCATAGCCTCTTTTGGAACAATGTCAGCCAAGTTTTTAATCAGTGCAAATTCGTCTAATAGGCTCACTGCTATACCCCCAAAGGGAAATCGATTCATTCGCCGAGTGATTTCTTCTTTCATCATAACAAGAAAGCACATGTATTTCTTGTCTTGTCCATATGTATAAATGCGGACACCACGTAATCTGAAAAGGAGTGCTCCCGCTTGAAAAGTATACTCGATCTTCTCGGCGCAATCGCACAAGCACTTCTATCCCTTGGATATCCAGGAATCCTTATTGCAACTATCATTGAAGGCATCGGGATCCCGTTTCCAGGCGACGCCTTTCTTGTGTTTTACGGTTTTGCGGCTGCAGAAGAAAAGATGTCATTTGGTGCAGTTTGGATAATTTCTATTGCCGGGTACTTAATCGGCACCACAATCGTTTATCTTTTAAGCCGTCATCTTGGGGATAAGCTCCTTCTATATCTTGGAAAATTCAGCATGATGAACCAAAGAAATGTTCGTCACGCAACCGGAATGATGAACCGTTATAGTTTATGGATACTCGCTCCAGGGAGACTTCTGCCGGGCGTTCGAGCAATCGGATCGTATGCAGCCGGAATCAGCCATATAGATTTATCCCGATTCCTCATTTACACTAGTATTGGCGCCGCCATGTGGAGTTTGCTTTGGATTTCACTCGGCTATTGGTTCGGCGAAAATATGAACTTCATTATTCATACTGTACAAACGTCATTTGTTTATATCACTTTAGGTCTTTTAGCCATTGCATTAGGGTTCTGGTTAATCAGAAGGCGGCTTGGCCGCGTTTGACGATACGGAGGCATTTGTCTTGACTGGGGTTAGAAAGTTAGATGTTTGTGTCAGCAATCTTAGACTGGGTTCTAAGCTTGTTTGCGACCGTGTACGCGAAACATTTCCATCCATCGAAATAAACCGATATGCCTGCTTAGGTCGCTGCGACAGATGCATTAGAGTACCTTATGTGCTTATTGACGACCATGTATACATCGAAGCAGACGACCCAGAAACCTTATGGATAAAGGTTAAATCATATATAGAATCGAATACAAAACTCCGTGAACACGCTTAACCACCAGCTTTTTATTTTGCACCCTTTTTTGGCCAGCATAATGACCGTCAAACATGCCGAAATTATGCTCTGGGGTCATTACCCTCTAACCATGGAAGGGGAGATATTGCATGACTTTAGGGTTGCATGAAGCGTGTGAATTAAACGAACTCCTGCTAAGCTGTACCAATAGTATCAACTCAATGGGACTCTTTTTAAACCAAGTAAAATGCGCAGAGCTTAAATCCATCATTCAAAAACACATGGCTGCCCATATCCAAGACTACAATATGAAGGTGGAATGGGCTTCAAAAGAACAAAGTACACAGAAACTTCAAGTTCCACCAATGCCGGCTGCCACAAGTCCTACTCCAAGCGGGCAGACACAGCCTGTAATGCCAAATCCGCAAACAACAGCACTCGACGATCGGGCGATTGCGACTTCATATTTACTTACTCTCAAACGAGCGGGCCGCGAATATGCATGGGCTACATTTGAAACAACGGATCCACAGCTTCGCACATTTCTTGAAGATGCATTTGAAATGTGCTCAAGACATGCTTATGAAATTGGTCAGTATATGATTTCAAAGGGGTACTACCCAATATCTACAGTTCCAGAGGCCTATATGAGCCAGCTTAGCGGAACATACCAAACAGTTAAAGAACCTGCAATAGTCCATTAACCTTATTGACCCCAAGCAGTTTAACGACGCTTGGGGTCAATTGATTTTTACTGCATAATTCTGTTGCAGGGCATTAACTTACAGTTGTAGTATCAGTTTGTACCTGTTCTGCCCCAACCTTGCTGACAATTTTGCCTTGCGTAAACATAAATGCTTGTTTAGAAACAATTAGATCCATAGCGGAGTTTACTGCTGCAGAATCCACAGGCTGCTTAGGATTTGGAATCGTGACCTTTACTTTTTTGTTTTGGTCCGTCATGAAACTAAGCTGCAACGATATTTTGGTTGCCATTTATATCCTGCCCCCCTATTTTTGATTACGCTCCTGTTGATGTACTAGTTGAAGCTGCCAAGCCGTCTTGATCGACCCTGGCAATTTTATAAATCGGATCGGCAAACAGGGCAGCAAGTGCCTGTCCTACCGACAACAGGTCATCATCTGAAATAGCAGGGGAGACTTGGGTATAGTTTTGATTCTTAATTTTTGGCAACCCTTGTGCTGTTGTCCCAACCTGGAATTGTAACTGTAAATGACGGCTTAATTGTGTTACCTGCGCCATCCTCATTCCTCCCTCCGCGCTCGCTTAAGCGG
>JAKADF010000074.1 GCA_021820805.1 Bacillota bacterium | reverse complement strand
CCAGACATTACCCATGCGCGCTCATCTGTCTCTTTTCCATACTCAACTTGCGGAGTTTGCGTGAAAAAGTGCTCAAGCGCAACTGAACTTTCTTCCGGAACCACAATTCGTACTCCTAAATCCCATAATGTATCAAGCAAATTTTGTGCGGCTTTTGAAGCAGCCACATCCTTGTTTTCAAACAACACGCCAACGACTAACTCATTCCAAGGCACAGGTACCCGCGGCTCCTGTGACGCGACGGCGTTTGTCTCGAGAATCCACTTTTCAACGGCACTTTCTGCGTTTAGCGTTCCGCCTGCTTCCTGGATAACGACAAGTTCAACATCTTGCTTGTGTTCTCCACGTGCACGCTCTGCAACCACCTTTGCGGAAACAGCCTCGCAACCAAGTCCAACAAGAAGGCTTGAGTAAACATTGGGATGAAGGGCCATGCGGGTGAAGACGGATCGAGTTAATTCAAGGTCATCCCCAATTTGAGCGCAACCATGTTGGTGTTCGATATACTTCACACTTGGAATCTTCTTTGCGACATCGAGCGCAACTTGATTTGCGCAAACAACAGCCGGTAAAACAAAAATCTGGTTTCGAACTGCAATTCGGCCGTCTTTACGCCGATATACCGCTAGCTGACTCATGACAGAGCCTCCTTTGAGAGATCCCCGCGACCACGGCGACTTTCAAGATTGTGGACATGTACGTGTTCTCCCTGCGTAATCTCATTCGTTGCTTTACCTATAACCTGTCCGTACTTGTGGACAAGCCCGTCTTTCGCAACGGAGCGTATAGCGAATTTATGGCCAAAAGGTATTGGTTGAAGGAGTGTCAATTTGACACCTGCATCCTCATCTAAAACCTCTTCACCTGCGCCAAGATCAACTAGCGCAGTTGCAACATCATCATTCTTGTTTACAATCAACCACTTGCGGAGGTTTCCTACCATGTTTACTCACCTCATTTTTTTACTATTTCTGCTAGATGCTGTTTCCAATTCTGTAAATGCCAAACTCACGGTGTCCTAAACGCTCTGCTGCAGTTTGCCTTCCATCAAGCACACCAAGCATAACTTGGAATAAGTGTTCGCCAACCTGCTGCACACTCTCGCGTCCTTCGACAATCGTACCTGCATTGAAATCAATATTGACGTGCATGTTTTTGTACGTAAATGTATTCGTGGCAACTTTAATGACAGGTACAATTGGAGAACCCGTTGGTGTCCCGCGGCCTGTTGTAAAGATGATGACCTGTGCACCGCCTGCAGCCATCCCAGTTGCCTGCTCGATATCATGACCTGGTGTATCCATGACAACGAGCCCTTTCTTTGTTGGGCGTTCTGCGTATTCAATCACTTCTTGCACCTTGGTCGTGCCGCCTTTATAGATACAGCCTAGGCTCTTCTCTTCGATAGTTGTAATGCCGCCGTCCATATTCCCGGGTGACGGCTGTGCCCCTCGAATATCTGCGCCCATCCGCATTGCATTCTCTTCAATTCGATTTACGATGTAAAGAATTCTTTCTCCTATTTCAGGTGTCTCGCCGCGCTGGGCCAACAGGTGCTCCGCACCGATTAATTCAGTTGTCTCGGAAAGAATAGCTGTGCCGCCTTTAGCGACTAATAGATCACTGACTACGCCTAAAGCAGGGTTTCCTGAAATTCCGGAGCATGCGTCAGAACCACCGCATTCTGTACCTAGAATAATATCCGACAGAGAAATTGGCACCCGCTCGCTCTTTGCTCCTTCTGCAACAAAAGCGCTTGCAACCCGAACTCCTTGCTCTAGGGTGCGTCGCATACCGCCTGCATCTTTAAGCGTAATCACTTCGACCTGTTTGCCGGCAGCCTCTGCCTCTTTCGCAAGTGCATCTACATTAAAAGTTTCTCTTCCCCATGCAAGGAACACGACGCCAAAAACGTTTGGATGTGTCGCAAACCCGCTAAGGACGCGCAAAGTCTGTAGTAAGTCAGCACCGCGCTGGTCAATACCGTGCTGATTGCGAAATGTGGTCGTCCCAGGAACACGTGAAGCAATTTGATGAGCAATTTGGTTCATTTCGTAAGAAATCGGCAAGATGAGTACATGATTGCGAACTCCAATTCGCCCATCTGCCCGAACAAAACCAGTAATGTTCTCCTTCATATGTGAGCCTCCTTTGTTATAACTGAACCATCGCTTTTATAACTCGGGCTTCAGGATTCAGAAAGTCCAAAAACCTATTTGGTAAAGAATCAAAATCACATTGGTGCGTAACATACAATTCAGACTTTAGTACACCTGTTTCAATTGCCCGCATAACCGTTTCAAAGTCCTCACGTTTCGCATTACGGCTGCTTAAGATTGTCAGCTCTCGCTTGTGAAATTCTGGGTCAGAGAAAACAACATTTCCTTTGACAAGTCCCACAAAAACTAACTTACCGCCATGTGCAGGGTATAAAAATGCATTTTCCATTGATGAAACATTTCCCGTTGCGTCAAAAACAACTGTTGGAAACTCCCCATCCGTTAACTCTGCAAGTGTATCAAGCACTTCGTTCATCGGCCGTGCACCATTTACTACTTCATCTACTTCTGCAAACCGTTTCGCAAACCGAAGGCGCTCTTCATCTATATCTAGAGCAATAACACGTGCTTTGCGATCCTTGGCTAATGCCATTACTCCAAGACCAATGGGCCCGGCGCCAACTACAAGAACATTCTCACCTGCAGAAAGCCCAGAACGAGCTACTGCATGTGCTCCGATACTGAGCGGCTCAAGTATTGCTGACTGTTCGAGAGTGAGCCCTGGGGTTTTGATTAAATGATCTGTCGGTACCGCAAGAAACTCGCACATTCCACCATCTACATGGACTCCTAATACCTGAATGGAAGTGCAGCAATTCGGTTTGCCGTTCCTGCAAGCAACACATTGTCCACAGTTTAGGTAAGGAATGACTGATACCTGCTCTCCAATTCTAAAATCGCCGGCATCCTCACCAAGTTCAACAATTTCGCCAGACAACTCATGTCCAAGCACCCGTGGATACGTGAAATATGGCTGGTTTCCACGAAAAGCATGATAGTCTGTCCCGCAAATGCCGACTCGACGAATTCGAATCAAAGCTTCACGACGGCCAACTGTTGGCGAAGGAACTTTTTGCATAACAAATTGATTCGGTTCCTTACAAACAATACTCTTCATTTGCCTTTCAACTCCCGCATTTCAAACCTAGTAGGCCATCCCGTCAGACGCCGCTATTTTGAAACCTCCATATTTTTTAAGTCTCGAACATTCGTACACGCGATCGACTATAAAGTGCACGCAAGATTTATGCCAACTTAAATAGAGCATGAACTATCGCAAATAACCGAAAATATTTTGTTGTAACTTGCAACATGTTTGTTTCAAAATGAAACAATTCGTTAGGAGTTCTCTTAAAATTGCAACCCTTTCGTAAACGTAACTGTGTAAGAAACCTGTCTGTGCGATCATTTACAAGTTCCTTGAAAATATCCTCCTTACTTTGGAAATATGTGTACAGCATACCTTTTATCCTTCACATTCAAGAACATCGATAAGTTCTCTGTTCGAAAGAGAGCTTTTTATAGATATAAAATAGGATAACGTACGTAAAAGCACGTTATCCTATCCGTATTAATCAATAAACTTTTTAACCCTAAAATCCTGCCAATCGAACTTTTGCAGCACGAGTAAGTTCATCCCGGTCATCAGGATGGGCAACGGAGATGAGTTGTCTAGCACGCTCGCCTAACGTTCTCCCATGCAATTCTGCAATACCGTATTCTGTAACGACATACTGTACATGATTGCGGGTCGTTGTAACGGTTGCCCCATGCTGTATTTCTGAAACAATTCTTGATTTTCCCATCTTAGTTCTCGACGGCAGTGCAATAATCGATTTCCCTTCTACAGCTAAACTTGCTCCTCTAACAAAATCCATTTGTCCTCCAACACCGGATATCACGCGCGACCCAATGGACTCAGCAACAACCTGCCCGGCAAGGTCAACTTCCACTGCGGAATTCACCGAAATCATTCGCGGATTACGACGTATGACAGCCGTGTTGTTGGTATAGTCGACAGACCTCAGAGATACTGCTGGGTTATCATCGATAAATTCATAAAGTGAACTGCTGCCAAGGCAGAAAGTTGAAACAATCTTACCAGGATCCGTTTCTTTAAAGCGCCCCGTAATAACCCCCCGCTCTGCAAGCATATGTACTCCATCCGATATCATTTCGCTATGGATTCCTAAATCTTGATGGTTGGTTAACTGATTCAGTACGGCATCCGGAATTCGGCCAATACCAAGTTGAAGTGTTGCCCTATCTGGTATAAGCTCTGCAACGTTACGTCCAATCGCCTCGGAAATAGCGTCAGAAGGCTTCGGCACTGATTCATTCAGCTGCTGTGCCCATTCTACTGCATAAGTAATATCGTTCACATGAATGAGTGCATCACCAAGTGCACGAGGAACATATGGGTTAAATTGCGCAATAACGATATCCGCCTGATGAATGGCTTCTAACACAGCTTCGATGCAAGGGCCAAGGCTGACATAACCGTGTCTATCCGGAGGACTTACATTAATTAGTACTGCATGTGGCCGAAATTGTGATTGCTGCAAAAACCAAGGTACTTCAGACAAAAAAATTGGAACATAGTCAGCTCTTCCTGAATTAACTGCCTCTCTCAGGTTTGGCCCGACAAACAAGGATACATCTCGTAATTTTTGTTCAAGCTCTGGTTTAATCCAGGGGGTTGGTCCTTCCAAGTGAAGGTGAAACAGACTGACATTTTCAAGCTCTGTACATCTATCTGCAATACCTTGTAAAAGTCGGTGCGGGGTTGAGGATATTCCTTGTACATAAATTCGCATATTTGAACAAATCGATTGCATTGCTTCATCTACATTAACAATTTTCATCACTGACTCCCCCTGTTTCCATGATTTTACCTTTCATAAGCCCATTAATGAAAACGCTTTATTTATGTCTTTTTATGAAGTCTCAAGCTTAGACTAACTGAATAATAAGCAGAACGCATGACACATTTATGTGAGTAAAATATGAGCATAAATGTACTAGAATACAAATACTCATTCTGACTATTGGCCTTAATTTGCAGATGTACTTGACCACATAAGCAAAAAGCAACATAGTTATATAGGTTATTCAAGCGAACACTTACTACTATCTGCTTTTCGGGGCTTATTTCTTTCGGGGGACTTATGCTTTTAACGTGGATTGCATTTCTTATCTTTGGTGTTACTCTTTCCCTCGTCATCTGGCAGCCAAAAGGTTTAGGCATTGGATGGACCGCGATGGGCGGTGCTGTGCTTGCTCTAATTTTGGGGGTTGTAACATACAAGGACGTTTGGTCTGTTACCCAGATTGTATGGGACGCGACTCTCACCTTTATTGCTATAATCATCTTTTCAACAATCCTGGATAGAATCGGTTTTTTCGAGTGGGCAGCACTGAAAATAGCTCATACTGCTAGAGGAAATGGACACCTGGTTTTTCTTTATGTAACTATTCTTGGCGCACTCGTGTCTGCTTTCTTTGCTAACGACGGAGCAGCTTTGATTCTTACACCAATTGTCCTCGAAAAAGTAAAATTGCTGAAATTCGATATGAAGAGAATGCTGCCATTCATTATGGCAAGCGGGTTTATTGCTGACACCACATCTTTGCCGCTCATTGTTAGCAATCTCGTAAACATTGTCTCTGCTGACTTCTTCCATATTGGATTCATCAGTTATGCCGCACGAATGATAGTACCAGACCTTTTTTCACTTGCAGCGAGCATCGCGGTACTATATCTATTCTTTCGGAGGGATATTCCGAAAACTTATCGACCGAACCATTTACCAAAACCATCTGATGCAATCGTACACAAAGGTATGTTTCGGCTTTCCTGGGCTATTCTCGCAATCCTCCTTGCTCTGTATATCCTAACCGAACTACTCCACATCCCTGTCTCACTCGCTGCCGGCCTTATAGCTATTGTATTCTTAATAGCTGGAGGCAAAGCGAATGTCATTCGTCCTTGGCAAATCATATCCGAAGCGCCTTGGTCGATTGTATTTTTCTCCATTGGCATGTATGTCGTAGTATATGGACTACGCAATGTCGGCCTTACATCAATACTTGGCAGTGTAATAAGTGGAACTACACACAGTGGCCTCTTTGCAGGAACTATTGCCACAGGATTCATTGCTGCAATACTATCGAACGTGATGAATAATCTGCCGTCAGTTATGGTCGGCGCCTTAGCAATTCACGGAACTCATGTATCCGGGCTTATGCAGCAAGCACTTATCTATGCGAATGTCATCGGATGCGATTTAGGGCCGAAAATGACACCAATTGGCTCACTCGCAACTCTTTTGTGGCTGCATGTCCTTGGTAAAAAGGGGATCACGATTTCTTGGGGCAGGTACTTCAAGACAGGCATTATTCTTACAATCCCAACACTGTTTGTGACCCTGTCTGGGCTGTATTTATGGCTCATGTTTATTGGTTAATACTTATTAGTTATTCGATGCAAAAAACTTCTCCTGCCCAGGCACAACTTTTTCCCCATGGCAGGAGAAGTACCTATAATTACTTTCTCGCTACTCCAGACTGAATAGCAGCTTCTTTTACTGCTTTACTTACAGCCTTAGTAACATTTTGATTAAATACACTGGGGGTAATATACTGTTCATTTAATTGTTCTGGAAGGACACATTCAGCAATTGCACGTGCTGCGGCAACTTTCATTGGCTCATTAATTTCCCGTGCACGTGCATCGAGTGCCCCTCGAAATATTCCTGGGAAACATGAAACATTGTTAATTTGGTTAGGATAATCGGATCTGCCAGTTGCCATAATGCGTACATATGGCTCAGCTATTTCTGGTGAAATTTCCGGTGTAGGATTGGCCATAGCGAACACAATAGGATCCTTCGCCATTGCCTTTAGATGTTCAACTGTTACAATTCCCGGTCCAGAAACACCAATGAGCACATCGGCACCATGCATAGCATTTAGCAAATCACCAGTTCTTCTGTCCGGATTGGTGTTCTCTGCATACCATGCCTTAATTGGGTTGTCGAATGTCCGGTTACTTGAAATGATTCCTTGACGATCAACACCGATGATATTTTTTGCACCTGATGCCAATAGTATTTTTGTACACGCGACACCAGCCGCACCAACGCCAGCTACGACAACTTGCAAATCCTCTATTTTCTTGTCAACTATTTTAAGTGCATTTAAAAGCCCTGCTAGCATGACGACGGCTGTACCGTGTTGGTCGTCGTGGAAAACGGGTATATCTAATTCCTCTCTTAGGCGAGATTCAATTTCAAAACAACGTGGTGAGGAAATATCTTCAAGGTTTATTCCGCCAAATACGGGGGCAATCCATTTTACTGTGTTTACGATATCGTCTACATTTTGCGTTGCAAGGCAAATTGGAAATGCATCGAGATCGGCAAATTGTTTAAAAAGCATACATTTCCCTTCCATAACAGGCAACGCCGCTTCTGGACCAATATCGCCAAGTCCGAGTACAGCCGATCCATCTGAAACCACAGCAATTGTATTCCGTTTGATTGTTAACTGATGAACTTTTGAACGATTCTCATGGATAGCTTCACAAACGCGAGCCACTCCAGGTGTGTAAACCCTGGATAAATCATCACGGTTGCGTACGGGAGACTTTAACTGAGTTGCTATCTTTCCCCCTAAGTGCATTAGAAATGTCCTATCAGACATGTGTACAATTTCAATACCTTCAGTATCATTCAGAGCTTGAACAACGCTGTCAAGCGCCTCTTGACCAGAGACATTAACAGTTATGTCACGAACCGAATTATCCTTTTCTACATGAATGACATCCACCGCGACAATATCGCCGCCTGCAGCACTGATGGCACTATTCGCAGAACTAAAAGTAACACTGGAAGATAGTTTTAGTCTTAAAATCACGCTCAAATTACTCGAAGACGAGACTGACAATATACATTCCTCCCAACAGGCAACTGAATAGTTACAAGATTCAGCTAATATTCTGCTTGGACATAATTGTACTCCTTGTATGACAAGAAGGGAGCAAAAATATCTTTTTTTATTCCTTCAAGTCATCAAATGGCCTTAATTGGGCCATCAGTCTATCATTGCCCAAGACTCTTTAAGCGTTAAATTTATATGCCTGAAATAAGGAATGTTGTCACATTTCAACCCAGCCAACGAGAAAATTGCAGGGATATGATAATTATAGGTAGTCTTAGTTTGATTCTATTAGTAAAAATGACTTGAGTTTCACTATCTATCCATGATTCTAAGAACGATTTATTTATTGTCCTCAACAATAAGCTGGAGGTAAAGGAGCTCATAATAAAAAGCTCCAGTTCATCACTGGAGCTTTTTATTATTATTTTTAACATTAATCACCGAAGGGTGCGAATCACATACTCATACCTGCTTTTCGTTCCATCACAAATACCCTTGCTGCTGAAGTAGTTAAGATTACTGCCATGACGATAATAATTGGAAGCCAAATCGCCTGTAATTGGAACCGAATTTCAATTGCTCCGCAAATTCCAGCTCCAATACCATAAAACACGATGACTGAAATCCACATCACAATCGATGCTATGGATGTCTTGTTCACAGGTTTTACAGGAACGCTCTTATCTTGATTTCCGGATTTGGACTGGGCCGAAAGCGACGATTCTAGTTTCCATACAATAGATTCTACTAGTCCTGTTAAGGTGCTTGTAATGACAGTTGTAGTGACGCCTGTTACACCAATCCTTCTTGCTGAGACACTTTGAATACCCATCGCAAACGATAAAAACGCAATAAGAAGAGCTGTTCGCGGAACGGTTAAAGTCGCTTCTGGCGAGACATTTATGACGACAGCAAATAAAATGAGTGCTACCCATTCAATACACAAGGAAATCGTTACCACTGAGTTCCAACCAGTTGTTTTTTGATAACGCCTAAGCAACATCGAAGCAATGGCTGCTCCCATAATAAATCCTAGCAGTGCAACCGCATATCCAATAACTGAAAGTTTGCCGGAATGAACAACAGCCAAGCCAAATAGCACTGTATTCCCAGTCATTGCCGCCGTAAACACCTGCCCAAGTGCAAGGAAGCTTATGGCGTCCACGCATCCAGAAGTCATTGTGAGCAGCACCAACATCATGTTGCGAACAATCGTATTGGGCAAGTTACCAACTCCTTATTCCTATACACAATTTTCTCGATTATATCCTATATTAATAGAATATACATTAAAATTAATAATCTTTATGAACTTTAAAAACTTAAGCACGGATTACAACCCTTATCATTACGAATTTTTATGAATTACCTTCGACAAGCATCGACAACACAATTGAATATATGATGCTATCATTACCTATGTGTTTTAATAGCCCTTAGTAATTTTACACTATAGAATGGGTTGATGTGTGTGCAGGATTACAGGTATTCCCCTGAAAAGAGTCCGCTAGCATGGTGTCCAAATTGTAAACGATTGTTGCCAGTTGAAAATGGTGTAAAGGTCATGAAGACAGTATTCCGTATCGCACCGTCAGGTGTATATCCATATGGAACCTTTCCATCTGGAATTCGCAGAAGCCAATCTAAAGGTATGAGTGAAAGCCCATAGTTCGGAGGGTAAAGTCTCTTCCTTTTTTTATCCTTTCTGTAGCCATAATCCAACTAATTGGCGATATCCAAAGCCGACCAGCAGAATTGAACAAGCAATTAAACATTGAGATGTCGTTCCATTCCATTTATTTATGATACCCTTTACAATTGGAACATTCAGCGTAAGAGATGCTGCAGTCCAAGCCATCATACCTGCACCGAAATATAAAATCCAATATTGCTTTTCACATTTCTGCGCCAAAAACAAAGTAACCACTATAAATATTGGAATGGTTAACACCGTCGATATAACTAAAAAACTCCATTCCTCCTTCAGAGTTGCTCCTAGCCAAATCATGTTATCGAGATTCCCAAAAACAGTATAAAACCACAAACTTCCTATTCCCCAATTTTCAACTGTTTCGTTAGACCGTATTGATAAAGTTCGAATACACATCCAGCCTAATAAAAGAATTGAGGCAATGCGAAACATCGGATTATGTAACAAGCCATCAACGGTTGC
>JAKADF010000073.1 GCA_021820805.1 Bacillota bacterium | reverse complement strand
CCTAAGCTTTGCAGCTTGATTTACGAGTTGGTCCATTGCAATGGTGACAAAGTCTGAAAACTGCAGCTCCATTATTGGTCTCATACCTGTTAGTGCCGCGCCAATAGCCGCCCCAGCTATACCTGCTTCCGATATTGGGGTATTTCGAATACGTTCTGGACCAAATTCCTCTATCATGCCGCGTGATACGCCAAATGCGCCTCCATAAACGCCAATATCTTCGCCCATTAGAAACACGCGTTCATCTTGACGCATAATCTGGCTCATTGCTTCTCGAACTGCTTCTTGATACGTGATCTGTCGCATGTTACATACCTCGTTTCTTATGCATATACGTCATCTTCCAGGCTGTCAAGAGTCGGCATCGGACTTTCCTCTGCGTAGTGGACGGCCGCCTCGATATCGTTATAAGCATTGCGTTTCAGGTCTTCTAACGTTTTTTCTGTAATTGTTCCAGTCTCAAGAAGAACTTCTCCAAATTGCGCAATCGGATCTTTTTTCTTCCACTCTGCTTCTTCTTCACGTGTCCGATATTTACGGCCGTCACTCTTCGAGTGGCCTTTCCAGCGGTATGTTTTTGCTTCTACGAGTGTTGGACCACAGCCTTGGCGCGCACGTTTAACTGCTTCGTCAACGGTTGTCATAACTGCGAGCAAATCGTTACCATCGATAATGTGCCCTGGTATGCCGTAAGCCGCCGCTCTGTCCGCAATGTTTTCAATATTGAACATTTCTTTTACAGAACCAGACATTCCATATTGGTTGTTTTCGCAAAGGAACACGACTGGAAGTTTCCATATAGAAGCGAGATTAACAGCCTCATGAAAACTACCTTCATTAGTTGCTCCATCTCCGAAATAACAAAGCACGACGTAACCCTCGTTCATCATCTTTGATGTCAGCGCTGCGCCAACAGCAAGTGGAATTCCTCCACCAACAATGCCGTTTGCGCCAAGGTTACCTTTATCTACGTCCGCGATGTGCATCGATCCGCCTTTGCCCTTGCAGTAACCCGTTGCCCGACCCATAAGTTCTGCCATCATTCTGTTTACATCTGCGCCTTTTCCAATACAATGCCCGTGCCCGCGGTGCGTACTTGTAATTTTGTCTTCACTCTGAAGAACTGCACATCCTCCGACTGCAGTTGCTTCTTGCCCCACGCATAAGTGGGTCGTGCCATGGATCAGACCCTTTGCGAAAAGCTCATCGACTTTTTCGTCAAAGTAGCGCACTAACCACATTCTGTAGTACAAGTCTTCTGCGCTCGATTGAACAACTTCAGGAATCGTAAGTCTATGTGTCGTTGAGTCCACGATTGCGCCTCCGTTATCATTTGTTAATAATAGTATCATTTGATATATAATCTAAACATGAATATTAGCAACGTCAAGCAAAAGTGCCACTTATAAATAATGGATATTCAAATTAGTCAGAAAAAAACTTCTTGACGAAATGAGGTAAGCCCAATACGATATTATCAGGTGATTCATTGCGGAACATTTGTAAAAGAGGAACATCCAGAACTCTTTACTCAAATTGAATTTTTAGGAGTGTAGCAATTATGTCCATTTATAGTTTACTCACATCCAGAAAAGAAAATGGGAGTCCGATTGGCGTAGGGATTATCGGTGCGGGGCAAATGGGACGTGGACTAATTGCCCAGATTTCAAGAGTACCCGGAATGGAAGTTCGAGGCGTTTCTGATTTAAATTTGCCAGCGGCAGAAAACGCTGTGGCTTACTATAAGTCACAATTAAATGATTCTAATGTCCAGGTTAAGGTGAGCCGTGATTTTGGAAGTGTGATCGAGCAAAATGATGTAGAAGTTGTAGTAGATGCGACGGGAATTCCGGAAGTTGGTGCAAATATTGCCTTGCATGCTCTTGGAGCCAAGAAGCACTTAGTTCTATTAAATGTAGAAGTTGATGTGACAATTGGGCCGATTCTTTCTAAGTGGTTCAAAGCGGCAAACTTAATTTATACAGGTTCGGCAGGAGATGAGCCTGCAGCAACTCTTGAACTTGTAGAATTCGCAAATACTCTAGGACTTGAGGTTGTCGTCGCAGGAAAGGGAAAAAATAATCCATTTTTACCGGAAGCGAATCCCGACACCTGTGAAGAAGAGGCTAATCGCAAACATATGAGTTCACATATGCTTGCAGCGTTCCAGGATGGAACAAAGACGATGGCAGAAATGAATTTGCTCAGCAATGCAACAGGGTTTATCCCGGATGTTGTTGGAATGCACGGTGTCCATGCTGATGTAAAGACGGTTGGAGAAAAACTGCGCCTGCAAAGTGAGGGCGGTTGTCTTACACATTATGGCGTTGTTGAATATGTTCACGGATTAGCGCCCGGCGTATTTATTATTGTAAAAAGTCCACTTCCTCCCGTAGATGAAGAATTACGTTATCTCTCTGTTGGGAAAGGCCCTTATTATACATTATACAGACCTTTCCATCTTGCCAGCTTGGAAACTCCAATCTCTATCGCTCGTGCTGTATTGCTGCATGATCCTACAATTGCACCGCTTGGCGGACCAGTATCCGAAACAGTTGCTGTAGCAAAACGAGATATTCGAGCAGGGGAGCGAGTTGACGGTATTGGCGGTTACTCTGTGCGCGGGGTTGTCGAAACGCATGAAGATATGAATAAAAACAGTCATTTTCCAATTGGTTTAGTCGCTGGAAACGTGGTTGCAAAACAAAACATTGCAAAAGGACAATTCTTAACTCTAGACGACGTAGAACTAGATATGAATACAACAGTATGGCATCTGCGTCAAATTCAAAATAAGTTATTCAGTTGAGCTTTGCATATATTCTGGCTTCCGAAAGGAGGTGAAAATATGCATGCATTTCAGTGGATCATTGTTATCGGATCCGCTTGGCTTCTGCAGTTTATACTGACTTGGTTTCAAATTCGCCATTACCGCGTAATGATGCGGAAATTGGTGGCTCAGTATCAAAGTTCTGATGGATTCTATTTATTTTCCGGAGTTTCCAGAAAAGCACTTGGCAGCGGGGCAATCGTACTTATCGTAGTTGACCAGCAGATGAGGATTCAAAACTGTCAAGTGCTTGCTGGAGTCAGTGTGTTTGCCAAGTTTGAGCTACATCCCGATTATTTAGGCGTGCAAGTTAATGAAGTTATGCGTATCGCAAAAATGACACTGGAACAAAAAAGACGCCTATCCTCGAAAAAGCAATCAATAGCCCGTGCCTTCCAAATGGCTGCAGAAAACGCAACACGCTCCTTAACGAATTCACTTTTAGCAGTACAATAGAAAACCACGACTGGAGGGGATATGTATGGGTTGGATTGAATGGTTAGGTTCCCATTTTATTGGCTTATTTACTGCCGGTGGTCAAACATTTGTAGGCATGATCACAGGAATTGTACCTACGCTTGTCGTTCTTCTAACATTTACTTATGCTGTTGTGAAATTGATAGGGGAGGACCGTGCAAATCGCGCGATTATGTTTGCCTCTAAATATTTAATTCTTAGGTATACTTTAATGCCAATTTTGTCTGTGTTGATTTTAACAAACCCAATGTGCTATACGTTCGGAAGATTTTTGCCAGAAAAATATAAGCCTGCATTTTACGATTCAGCAGTTTCATTTGTTCACCCTGTAACCGCCTTTTTTCCTTACGCGAACGCAGGTGAGTTGTTTGTGTGGTTGGGGATTGCGAATGGCATTCAGAAAGCTGGGTACTCCATGGCACCTTTGGCAGTTCGTTACTTTTTAATTGGAATTGTGGTTATTTTTATCCGCGGTGTTGTAACGGAATATATCACAAAATATTTGGCTTCTCGTATGGAGCAAAAACGCACAAACAACACAACTGTTAAAGTCATGGGATGAGCAATATTGCAGAAAATTGACTGAATACTCAGGATATAAAAACTATTTATGGAATGGAGGAACCTTCATGGGAAATGCAGTGCGTATAGAAAAAGGTCCCGGCGGGTGGGGCATCGGGCTTGTTGTTACTCCCGAAGGAAAGCGAAATAAGGTCGTTTCTGTTACTGGCGGTGGTATTCATCCAGTCGCCTTGCGTATTGCAGAACTTTCAGGTGCTGAGTCGGTAGATGGATTCTCCACATCGGTACCTGAAGATGAAATGATGTGTGTAGTTATCGACTGTGGGGGAACCGCCCGCATAGGTGTTTATCCAATGAAACGAATTCCAACGGTAGATGTGATGCCTTCATCGCCATCTGGGCCGCTTGCAAAACATATTAAAGAGGATATTTTCGTGTCTGGCGTAACGGTGAATAACATTTTTCGAGAAACGAGCGATGCCCCGTCTACAGTACCTGAGCATCCATCTGGCCCAGAATTTAGTTCATCTTCTGCCGCTGAAGAGGGAACCGCATATCAGAGTTCAAATTGGCTGCTCCGGATCTCTCGTGCAATTGGAAAAGTAGTTGGTGTCCTTTATCAATCTGGCCGTGATTCTATCGATATGCTGATTAAGAATATCATCCCATTTATGGCGTTCGTCAGCATGTTGATAGGTATCATTAATTACACTGGGTTAGGTAAGTTGTTGGCGAAGGGTCTTGTTCCACTTGCAGGGTCGCTCGGTGGGCTTATTGTTTTAGTCATTATCTGTACGTTGCCATTTCTGTCTCCGGTACTAGGACCAGGCGCTGTTATCGCTCAGATTGTAGGTGTTTTAGTCGGAACACAAATAGCAACAAAAGCAATCTCACCAGCATATGCCTTGCCAGCGCTGTTTGCGATTGACGGTCAGGTAGGCTGTGATTTTGTTCCCGTAGGTTTATCCCTTGGAGAAGCGAAACCAGAGACTATTGAGTATGGTGTCCCTGCGGTACTTTACAGCCGGTTAATTACTGGAGTTGTATCTGTTTTAATTGCATATGTTGCGAGCATTGGTTTGTACTAATTGAAACCAAATACACGTCGGCACTTGAATGTATTGAAAAATACAAGAGAGTGCCGACATTCTCAATCAGAAAGGACGGGTTGATTTGATAAAATCAACAGCAGTTTTTATTGGTGAAATGGTGCAAGCGCTTAAAGAAGAAAAGATAATGGTGTTGTTTGGGCCAAAAGCCCCAAAGGAGCTTCGGGAGATTTCTGTGATTCATGAATTCGATACAATAGATAAAGATGTTTTGTTAAAAGAACGTCATTTTATTATAGATGGAAAGGTGTATGATATTGTAAGTGTCGGAACAGAAGCAGTAAAAAATCTTGTTGAACTCGGACATGTTTCTGTATATTTTATGGATCCGCCTGAAAATGTTTTACCCGGATCTATCTATGTGAAACCAAACGTGGTTCCCCATGTTAAAATTGGTTCTATTATTGAATTTAGATAAGATAGAGCGCAAGAGACATCGAATTATTCAAAGTGAAATTGCCTGGTTTGCACCAAACATTTGGTTCGATTGTTCATTGCGGCAGAGGAAGGTATATTGAGTGGCATATTCTGATGACCTGCGGATTCTGGTTAAAATTGCTCATATGTATTATGAAGATGGAGCAACTCAAGCGGAAATTGCTGAGGCTCTTGGTGTTTCTAGACCGCTAATTTCTAAATACCTGGCTAAAGCCAAGGATTTAGGCATTGTGCAGATTCATATTCAAGACGAAATGGTTCATCCTTATGCAGCCCTCGAGAATGCTTTGGAGAAAAAATATCATTTAAGGGAAGTTATAATCCCAGAATGCGGTGAACAAAGCATCAAACGTACACTTGGTGCTGCAACTGGGGACTATTTACTGCGTATTGTGAAAAAGAACCAGATTATAGGCGTGTCATCTGGAACGACTCTCTATGAAGTAGCAAATGAAATGCCAAAAGCAAACTTGGCTCCTTTGACAGTTGTCCCTCTTGTTGGAGGAATGGTAGATGAACGCCTTGATATTCACTCAAATCAAATTGCCGTTCAAATTGCCTCTCGGCTTGGTGCGGAGTACAAGTTATTGCATGCTCCTGTGGTTGTTGATTCACCGGAAGCCAAATCTCTGTTTTTACAGCAGTCTTCTATAGCAGACATTTTTTCCTTAGGAAGACAGGCGGATATTGCAATTGTGGGTATTGGGGGCCCGCCCGAGCATTCGACTATGGTTAGAAATCATATGGGGAAGAATTATAAAACCGAGCTTAGTCATTCTGATGTCATTGGTGACATTTGTTATAATTTCATCAATTCACAGGGAGAAGCGAGTTCCGTTTCTTGGAATGAACGTGTGATTGCTTTATCCTTAGAAGATCTAAAAAGAATACCAATTGTTATTTCGGTTGCGTTCGGGGAAGAGAAGCTGGCGGCAATTCATGGCGCGCTTCACGGTCAGTTGGTTCATGTGTTCGTTACGGATCATCTAACAGCTGAAGGATTATTATCAAATGCATTTTAGATTCAGGACTATTCTAGTTCTAGAGAGTGTGATACTTAGTTAATGGCAAAGTTTATTTTTGACTTGGATGGAACATTAATTGATTCTACATCCGTCTTTATTCCAACGATTTATGCAACGTTTAGTCATTTTCCGAATATCAAGAAACCGTCTGAGGATATGATAAGAGACGCATTTGGGCTGACTGACGAAGATTTTTGGAAGAAATTGATGCCAGGATCTACAATGGAAGAGCGCAATTCTGCCTATGAATTACGGGATATTTATATCGGGAAGCATATGCAAAACGTCAATTTGTTGCTTCCTGAAGCGTACCGTGTTCTTAGTGGATTATATGAACAGGGGCATACGCTGACGACTGCGAGTAATTGTGGGACCGCTTATCTTAACAGCGTGTTAGATTCACAGAGTATCCGCAGGTTTTTTACGATGCCGCTCTGTTTAGAAATGGTTAATGGTCAAGAAAAAGCAGATATTTTACGTCGTCACCTCGAGCATTTTTCAAAAGAAAATATGTTTATGGTTGGTGACCGCTCGTCCGATATTGAAGCTGCACACGCTGTTGGTATTCCAGCTATCGGGTGCCGATTTGGGTTCGGAGATAAAAGTGAACTTAAGGATGCAGATTACAATATTTATTCATTAACAGAACTCTTTTCGTTTTGTGGTGAGAAAAAATGAGATACTAAGTTCTTCCTTAGTACCTCATTTTTTCTTATCCATACACCTTTAGTATGTGCTTGTTAAGCCTTTTACAGTATTTCAACTATTACATTTTACTTAAACTGAATATATCCGGATCGTTCTCTTGCCGCACCAAGGTGATATTCTGCTGTATAAGAGTATACAGTGTCAAAACGATGCCAAAAGTCTAACGGTCCTGCCCCTAAGTATGTTTTAAAACTTAGTATTCCATCGGCAATGTTGTAAATACGGAATACACTTGGACCAGGACCTAATCCTCCAGTGCTTACCTGTATACAGGAATCTTTTATTTTTCTGACAGTATTCGCATGAATATGTCCACAAGCATAGACTTTTACATTGGAATGTTCTTTAATAATCCTCCGGAGTTCTGTAGCCGTTTTTGGAATAGATTCATCGTATCCAAAAGTTGCTAAAATACCTGTTTCTCTAGCTTGCACAACAGGGTAGTGACCAAATAGAAGTACTGGTTTTGAAGTATGGTTAAGAAGCTTTGCGAGAGTTGTTAGAGCACCATCTGGATCATTTTCACGTAGGACTATTCCGATGATAATAAACTCCCCCATATTTTTTTCAATCACTGGTGGTTGTTTAAATAATTGTCCAAAGTTAGTGTTTGAAAATGGAACTGGCTCATAATATTCAAGGTCAGGATATGTTTTACTTCTTGATTCATTTGCCCCTGTATCATGATTGCCTGGTATTGATATATATGGAATTTTAATACTATCCAACCATTCCTTTGCTTGCAATAACGAAGCTTTATCAACACACCCACGAGTTGTAAGATCCCCAGTAACTATCATAAAGTCAACAGTTAAATCTATTAATTCTTTTCTGATTTTATCTAAATTTTCTCTAACACCGGTGTAAAATTCTTCATAGCTGGTTCCCTCAAAATGGAGGTCAGAAATGTGTAAAATTTTCATATCGGTAAATTTCTCCTTTATAATTTAAAATGTACATGGTTTAAGTAATCGATAGAGATCGTCTAGATGGAATGCATCAAAATGACTATCCTCGCAGAAAGTGTAAGATCCTAACGTAAACCATTGCGCGTGTATAAACCATACCCCAGCTTCCCTTGCAGCTTCCCCATCAGAAGATGTATCACCTATCATAATTGTTCTTTGTGGGGATGTACCAAATGTATGAATTGTATGAATTAAACCTTCAGATGAAGGTTTAATTTTATACCCGCAATCACCAGTGACAACCATATCAAAGTACTCGCAAATTTTCATAGAGTTGAGTGTTTTAGTTGCTAATCTGGTTCCCTTGTTTGTCACTAATCCACAATTATATTGATTGTATTTAAACTCATGTAAAATCATTCTAATTTCGTCATACGTATCAGTTATATTTGTTAAGTAGTTAATGTAATAATTTATAAATTTTTCTCCAGCTGTCTCACTAATACAACTTGATAATATAAGTTCTTCAGGAGGCCCAAGCAGGCTTTTAATATATTCATCGGTGACAATTTTCTTTGAAGTTTCTAAAAATACCCTTTTAAACAATGAGTAAATTGTAGGAAGGCTGTCAATTAGGGTACCGTCTAAGTCGAATAGCACTGTATCGATTTCGTGAAGTCGGAGCTCTTCTAAATTCATTATTTTGTACACCACTTTCTCAAGATAATTGAATTATTCAGGGGAACCAATTCAGTCATATAAATAATGGTTCCCCTGCATATTAATTAATTATCAGGTAATTACGCTTGCAGCTCTATTTCGATTTCCTCCAATGATTTTTGTTTTGTTTCTGGTGCCATAAAAACTGCCACAAGACTACCCAATACGCCCGCTCCAACAAAAAGATATATTGCATGCCCAGCCCCTATAGATTGAACAAGGCTTGGAAACCAATATACACCTAAAATGCCGCCAACTCTTCCTGCAGCTGCGCCCACACCAGTTCCACTGGCACGAACACCGGTTGGGAAAAGGTCAGTTGCATAAATCCATGGAAGTACACCTGGTCCAATGTTCCCTAAAAAGATCCCTATGTCTAGCAAGATTACCAATAGTGCAAATGATGGATGTGGATTGATGGCTAGAGCAAGCAGGGCAAGAGTCATTCCCACGAACCCTAGGATAAGACTAGGTTTACGACCCCAACGGTCAAATAGATAAGTTATTCCGAAGATTGTCGCAATAATTGATACTAATGTGATTGAAGAGGCTCCTAGAATTGATATAGCGAACGATGCATGACTTGCTTCTTTTAGTATTGTTGGAGAAAATATACTCACGCCATAATAAGCAACATCCCATGCAAACCAGAATAGGCATACAAATAGTGTCCTGCTGATTAATCTTTTGCTGAACAAAAATTTCCAATTAAATGATCGTACGTTGTTAGAAACTAATGAAGATTCGCCGGTAAGTTGATGAATTATTTCATTAGCCTGTTCGACTTTGCCTTGAGCTGCGAGCCAACGCGGAGATTCAGGTATTTGTCGCCGGAAGAATATCACAATTATAGCTAACACGGCTCCGATGAGTAACATGTATCTCCAAGCATTTTCCCCAAATGGAGTCATTGATAGTCCAACTAAATAGCTAACTAAAGTGCCTGTAAAGAAAGTAAGGGTAAGGAAACCAACACGCCCTCCGCGTTTTCCAGTTGGATTGAACTCAGCAACTAAAGTTGGAGAAATTGCATAGTCTGCTCCAATTCCAACACCTAGAAGAAATCGAAACAGTATGAGTTCCCATGTACTCGTACTAATTGCTGTAAGAGCTGCAAAAACTACAAAGCTTAATAAGTCTATAACGTACATCGCTTTACGGCCAATTCGATCTGTAAGGTATCCGAATATCAACATTCCCACAATATTTCCAAATAAGACAGAAGAAGCGACAAACCCTACCATCGCTGGGCTAAGGTTGAAATGCTTAGTTATATAAGGGAGAGCAACGCCCATTACTGAAATGTCAAATCCATCTAAAAAGGTACCACTACCTGACAGAATATTCAGTTTCCAATGAAACCCGTTTAGCTGCTTCTTTTCCAATGCATCAAAGCCCATTATTTTGTACCTCCAATTCATTTGATTTTCTTGGAGTAAAGCCATAATAGCCTTCGAAATAAATTTAACCGAAATACAAAACATCCTTT
>JAKADF010000072.1:4003-10233 GCA_021820805.1 Bacillota bacterium | reverse complement strand
GGACATGCAGAAATACGATACGTGACCGATTGAGTGAACCGCAGTGACGTAGAAATACGAAGTGTATCCGAGGATAAATAACAAGGAGACACTAGTAGTTCAAGGAGCAAGGTAAGCGAATGAGGGAGCGTACAAAAGTACGTGACCGATTGAGTGAACCGCAGTGACGTAGAAATACGAAGTGTATCCGAAGTTAGAATGGGCGTTTAGCTCAGCTGGGAGAGCACCTGCCTTACAAGCAGGGGGTCGGCGGTTCGAGCCCGTCAACGCCCACCAATATGGAGTGATGGCCGAGTAGGTCGAAGGCGCTCGCCTGCTAAGCGAGTATACGCTTAAAAGGCGTATCGAGGGTTCGAATCCCTCTCACTCCGCCATATAAATTATTATGGAAGACGGAATGCTGGCTAATAGTTAAGCATTCCGTCTTTTTGTATTTTTGATCGAAAACTCAAGTTTCCTCCACTAATCCTCTTTTAACCAATCCAAGAGTCATAAACAATAGCAACAACTGTACGAATGAGTAATACGATTAATTGCTGTTTCGCGCAGTGATTTGCTCATTTTGTCGGAACTAATGATATACAAGATGTACTTCAATGTTAGCATCAGCCTTTGGCATTCATGTAATTCTGTCTACCAAAGATAAAAACGGACAATTTGTGCATGACACCTTGTTGTTTGGGTAACTGTAATGGGAGGATGGTGAGCCAAGAAGGGGTGTTATGATCATGGCTGCAGTGCTTCCGGAGATTGAGGATCGAAAGATATCAGGCGTTCTAGAAGATAACGTTGATTTTTTAAATGAATTAATCGGCGTTGGTGTAAGTTGGGATGTGTTAGCTAAGCCGTTCCGATTTGGGAACTTAAATATGATGTCTTATGTTGCTAATGGATACTTCCTAACGATGAATATGGTTTTAATCCTTGAAAATCTCCAGCAATGCATTCAAAATTTTTTAGAAGAACACAAAGGCAGCACTTTTACGTTTGTTGAGTTAGTTCAATATTTGAACACACATGTCGCATTCGTTCAAGTTCAGCCTGTTTATAAGATGTCTGATGCCGTACGTTTCATATTATCAGGTCCTTTAATTACATTTATTGACGGGTATGATGCAGCCCTTCTAATTGATACTCGTATTTATCCAATGCGCAGTATTACTACGCCCATGATGGAACGTGTTATACGTGGTAATCATGATGGGTTTACTGAAACAATGCTCATGAATACGTCATTGATACGCAGACGCCTGCGTGATCCAAGATTACGTGTGGAATTAATGCAAGTTGGATCTCGTTCGCAAACAGATGTCAGCTTAATGTACTTAAAAGATGTTGCAGATGTGCAGCTTGTCGATGATATGCGTAATCGCTTAAAAAGCATGAAAACAGACGGCCTCATGATGGGCGAGCAAGAAGTCATTGATGTTATTGGAAAAGTTAAGTGGAATCCTTTCCCGATTGCAAGATATACCCAAAGGCCTGATGTTGCAAGTGCGGCGCTTATAGAAGGGCAAGTCGTCATTGTTGTCGATACGACTTCTGACGTAATTATTGCACCAACGACATTCTTTCAACATATGCAACATCCGCAGGAGTATCACTCATATCCGCTTATTGGTACATACTTGCGCTGGGTCATTCTTATTGCTGTTTTTTTAAGTATTTTTTTGCCTGGAATTTTCCTTGTTATGAATGCGCATCCAGAAATAATGCCGGTGTGGTTAAGGTTTTTTAAAGCGGACAGCACTTTTCCGTTACCGCTTTGGGCGGAGATTCTTGTGGCGGAGGTTGGTCTCGATATACTCCGGTTGGCTGTCATTAATACTCCACCAGTGCTAGGTTCGGCAGTCAGTATTGTTGCAGCCTTGTTATTTAGTCAATTTGCTGCCAAAATACAGCTTTTACAGCCTGAAGTGCTGGTATATATGGGGCTTGTTATGGTAGCGCAATACGCAACTTCATCTTATGAACTTGGCAGCGCAAATCAAATGGCGAGACTCTGGACAACTCTGTGGACTGCAGCTTTAGGGGGAGTAGGTTTTGCCATTTCGGTCGTATCTTTATTTGGGTTGTTGTTATCGACAAAATCATTTGGAGTTCCATATTTATGGCCATTAGTTCCATTTAAATGGAATCGAGGACTGAAAGATATTTTACTCAGATTGCCAACACCTCAATTAAATGGGGTGCCAGATTTATTCCGGCGGAAAAGCAAAACCTAATTTCTGTTTGATCCGCAAGCTTAATAAAACGACCTCTGGTACTGAATTATCATACCAGAGGTTTTTTTGTTTCAGCTTTGGGCGTTCACCCAGATTTCAGTTCGTGCATAGTGTAGGATGTGACATTCGCCCATTTAGAAGGGAATAGAACCAAAAGTATGAGGTGATACCTGTTGCATTCTGGCACAAGACGTTTTCCCGATAACTATCAAACCCATCAAATTATTGATGAGTTTCAACAAGGACAAATTGCTTTAAAGGAAGCACTTAGTCGTCTGTCTGGCGGTGGATTGCCAAGTGATAAAACGGTGGTACGACCTGTTATTAATCGAGATCGTTTGGAAGCGATTTTAGCTGAACTAGACAGTTTGGTTGGTCTAAAAGAAGTAAAACAGACGGTTAGACAAATATTTGCATTTTTATATATTCAACAAGAGCGGGAGCGCTTACGTCTGAAAACAGAACCAGTTGTATTGCACATGGTTTTTCAAGGCAATCCAGGTACAGGAAAAACAACCGTTGCACGCCTTTTGGCAAGTATGTTTCATGAATGCGGCTTACTTGAAAAAGGTCATTTAGTTGAAGTAGAGCGTGCGGACTTAGTTGGTGAGTATATTGGTCATACGGCCCAAAAAACAAAAGAACAAATTAAACGCGCCCTCGGTGGTGTACTTTTCATTGATGAAGCTTATTCCCTCGCAAGAGGCGGGGAAAAAGATTTTGGCCGTGAAGCAATTGATTGTCTGGTCAAGGGCATGGAAGATTATAAAAATCAATTTGTCGCTATTATAGCTGGGTACAAACAGGAGATGGAATGGTTTTTGAACACAAATCCTGGTTTGCCGAGTCGATTTCCAATACAACTAAAGTTTCCTGATTATGATGTACCGTCACTTATCGAAATTGCTCGCCGAGGAGCAGCAGGGAGGCAGTATAAAATCCATCCGGATGCAGAAGTCAAATTAAGACGTCATTTGCAGCAAATACTTGCTAGACCTTCATTAAATCGGCCATTTGGAAATGCCAGGTGGGTACGAAATACTCTCGAAGCTGCCATCCGCATGCATGCAGTACGATTGTTTCATGCTAAAAATCCAACAAGAGATGAATTGATGACATTGTTTGCAAGCGATTTTCAATGGGAGGGTGAATATGAAAAATCAATGTATTCTTATCGGTAAACATGGATCTGGAAAAACGATGTTTTGTGTCCAATTCGCCAAATTTTTAGGGCTTCGAGAGCTCGAGTGGTGGGTTGAACGTGCTGACGGTACAACGGAACTGAAACGTATGAGTCTTAAAGAAGTTTCCAGAGGAATTGTAGACACGAGTCATCGTACAGAGTATATGCAAACCGTATCAATGGAATTAAGGCATCGTACAAAGCGTTTACAACTCGTATTAACTGATACTGCCGGACTTTGCGATGGTATTCCAAATGATATGCGTATTCGCAGTGCAATTGCACAGACGTTAAAAGCGATGGTAAATACACATATACTTTTTCATGTTATTGATGTTCAATCTTTTGCTTTGGCATCTGGGAACTCTATTCAAACTTTAGATCACGCATTAGCAGCATTTGGCTCTACACGGAAAGACTATGTCATCTTGGCGAACAAAATGGATTTACCCGGTGCTAAAAAAGGTTATCATATGTTGAAACGAGCATTTCCAAAGCAGCGCGTAATCCCAATTTCAGCATTGACTGGTATTGGGTTTCGCGAGGTGAAACGCTATGTCCGCCAATTGGCTTAACCTTGCACTCGATTTTGGTGCGATTCTAGGGTCGGGTTTTGTTGCTAAGATGGTGGATGATGTATTCAATACGGAATACGATATTTGCAGTGGTTTACGTACTTTTGCTGCAAAAACTGGCCGAAAGGCACTACCATATAGTATTTTGGCAGTGCTGTTTGCGGCAATTTGCAACATCCATTTGGCAATAGGCGTATTTCTGGCGAGTTATGCAATAGGGCCAATATTCAAATCCTGGGAGCAGGAATCAAAGCCGCAGTCAGTAATCGAATCTATAGTAGCCACTTTGCTTTGTGTGTTGGTACTTGGTGTTCATGATACAATTTGGGCACTTGCCATGATGTGTGTTGTCTATTGGTTAGATGCTATTGTAGATATGAACCATGACAGCATGTCTGGGCAGAGAAACATTGCAAATCGATTTGGTGTTGCAGTTACACTGTTTGCAGTCTTATTTGCATTCGTTATAACTGTACTGTTCAATACTTCTTGGACTGTACTTGCCTTAACGGCATTCAGCTTGTTGGATATTTTTTTTGAATCGACAACAACTGAGTTAATGGATTCCGAGAATGAACGCATGTGGCAGCGAGGTTCAAATCGAGGTGGATAAGTGAAAAAAGCAAATGAGGTTCAAACCGTGATAATTGCGCTTTGCCGATTTCCGCACGAAAGTGAAGATGTGTTTCTTCGGCGCATTGAGGAGATGCACGGACTGTGTGAGGCCGCTGGAGCAATTGTGGCCGATGTCATTACGCAACAAAAGGACAAACCAGATTCTGCACTTTATTTAGGCAAAGGAAAAATCGGACAGATAGCAGCACGTACTACAGAATTATCTGTGAACTGTATTGTTTTTGATGATGAACTGTCTCCGGCACAAGTACGGAATCTAGAGACTGAAATTGCTTGTCGGGTTGTTGACAGGACACAGTTAATTTTGGATATATTTGCACAGCGGGCTATGTCCAAAGCTGGACGACTGCAGGTAGAGATTGCACAGTTACAGTATCTCTTGCCTAGGCTGACAGGCCGTGGTGTCCAAATGTCAAGACTAGGGGGCGGCATCGGAACACGCGGTCCGGGTGAAACAAAGTTGGAGACAGACAGGCGTCGGATACGAAAGCGTATAACACATCTGAAAGCAGCATTACAGCATGTTGAGCGTATCCGCGAGACACAGCGTGCACAAAGAACTCGAAATGTTCCTCTTGTTGCACTTGTTGGATATACGAATGCAGGGAAAACAACTGTCCTTAATCGATGGGTTCAAAAAATGGGTGTATCGGTAGCTCCTGTGGGCAATAAGCGTTTGTTTGACACACTTGAACCATTTGCAAGGAAAGTATCAGCAGGGACAAAAGGCTCACTTGTTATTCTAGATACTGTTGGTTTTATTCATCATTTGCCACATTTGCTTGTTGACGCTTTCCATTCAACACTCGAGGAAGTTAGAGCGTGCGATTTGATTGTTCAAGTGGTTGATGCGAGTGATGATGTTGAAGCTCACCTAAAAACAACATATCAAGTTTTAAAAGAAATTGGAGCAGACACGAAGCCTTGCATTACGTTTTTTAATAAAATGGATATTGCTGGTATTGAACCAGGACCCGATACAAGGGCAATTTGCTCTATTTACGGTTCGGCAGGAAATGAGACAGGCATGGATGCACTCATTGAATCAGTTGAAGCTTATCTGAAGCTCGATCCGATTGAAATCGAAGTGTCCATTCCCAAAGAAGCCGGGCAGATATGGGTGAAAGTTGCACATTTCGGCCAAATTGTTGAGACTTCTCCTGGTGAAAACGGATCGGTCCGTGTAACTTTACGAATGGATCGTAAATACATAGAGTCTTGGAACCAAACGCTAGATATATTTGGAATGGACGAGCTGCAATAATGAAAGTGATAGCTAGAGGGAGATGTATGGTTGGAAACGAAGAATTTGTCGGAATGGCTGTATCAATGTGAAGAGGAGGTTTCATCTGCTTTTAATAAGGTTGAAGAAATTGCAAAAGTCAACCAAAAAAAAGTGCTTGAAGCGTTTTGGACAGAGCGGGTTTCTGCGCTTGATATGACAGGGTCAACTGGGTATGGGCTTGATGATGAAGGAAGAGACAAGCTTGAACGCATGTATGCTCGTGTTTTTGGAACGCAAAAGGCACTTGTAAGGCCCCAGATTATATCTGGCACCCATGCTTTAAGACTTGCGTTATTCGGAGTATGCAGACCAGGTGACGAAATTTT
>JAKADF010000072.1:0-3993 GCA_021820805.1 Bacillota bacterium | reverse complement strand
GGGGTTGTCGGGATTCGTAAAACGGTAGGAAGTTTAGCCGAGTGGAATGTCGAATCTCGAATTATTCCGCTTCGTGAAGATGGCGAGGTTGATATTGATTCGGTCCTAAAGGCTATTTCGTGTAAGACTAAGATAGTGATGTTTCAACGTTCACGAGGATATAGTTTACGTCCGTCTTTAAACTTGTCGCGCTTACAAAATGCCTTTCAAACTGTAAAAGAGAACTATCCGCGTATTCTCATTGGGGTTGATAATTGTTATGGAGAATTTGTTGAAACAAAAGAGCCGACAGACAGAGGGGCAGATTTAGCCATTGGCTCCCTGATTAAGAATCCGGGGGCCGGCATTGCGCCAACAGGTGGGTATATTGTTGGTACGGAGTATGTCATTGAACAAGTGGCTGCACAACTTACGGCGCCGGGTGTGGGTGCAGAAGCAGGGCCGACACACGACTTGCTTCGTTCCTTTTATCAATCATTGTTTTTGGCTCCCCATGTTGTCAGTCAAGCTGTAAAAAGTTCTATTTTAGCATCGTATGTATTTGAAAAGTTGGGTTATCATGTTCAACCGAAGTGGAACGAACCTAGAACTGACTTAATCGTTTCGACAGAATTTGGTACAGGCAAGCGGTTGCTTGCATTCTGTCAAGTGGTTCAACAGAGTGCACCAATTGATTCATACGTTGTACCTGAAGCGGGTCATATGGCAGGTTATGAAGACGATGTGGTAATGGCGGCAGGTTCGTTCGTCCAAGGCGGTTCTCTTGACCTATCTGCCGATGGACCGATGCGCCCACCATTTATTGGGTATTTTCAAGGTGGTTTAACGTATGAGCATGCATTTCTTGCGATTCAAAAAATTGCTGAGTGTTTAATTCAGATGAAATGATGTTAGAAAACTTGACATATCCCATTTACCTTGTGATGAAAATTTGTTAGGATTGGTGACATAGTAGTCCGTGACAAAACGGGGGCTTACGGATGGATTTGAAAGAACGCAGGCAATTACCACTCTTCCCAATAGGTACGGTACAAAAACTCACAGGCCTGACAGCGAGGCAGATCCGGTATTATGAGCAAAATCAGCTTGTTTCTCCAGCTCGTTCGGAAGGTAAGCAAAGATTGTTTTCCTTTTTAGATGTTGAAAGATTAATGCTCATACGTCAGTGGCTGGATGAAGGAAACAATATCGCTGGTGTAAAACGTAATTTTGAAAGCCTTGAGAAGCGAGGTGCCGCAGGCAAATCTGAGATGTCTGATGAGGAAGTGTATAAGTGGTTGCAAAAGGAGTTAATGGAAGGTCCATCGTCGCGCTCACAATCAATGTTCATTGGTGATTTGTCCCGTTTTTACCGCAAAAAATAAACCCGGGAGGCGTTTAGATGCGTAAGAACTATTCAAAAGAAGAGATATTAAATTTAGCTGGTGAACATGATGTACGGTATGTACGACTTCAATTTACTGATTTGCTTGGTGTGATAAAAAATGTTGAAATTCCAGTAGATCAGTTAACTAAAGCTCTCGATAATAAGATTATGTTTGACGGTTCTTCGATTGAAGGGTTTGTACGGATTGAAGAGTCCGATATGTACTTGGTTCCTGACCGCTCAACATGGTTGGTATTTCCGTGGGATTCACCGCAAGGTAAAGTAGCACGTCTGATTTGTGATATATATCTTCCAGGAGGAGCACCATTTTTAGGAGATCCGCGCATGGTTCTGAAACGTGTGTTGGAAAGAGCACGCGATATGGGATTCACGTCTTTTAATGTTGGACCAGAGCCGGAGTTTTTCCTATTTAAAGTAGATGAATATGGTAAACCAACAAGTGAAGTGAACGATGAAGGAGGCTACTTTGACTGGGCTCCACTAGATTTAGGTGAAAATTGTCGCCGTGAAATTGTGCTCACGCTTGAAGCGATGGGCTTTGAAATCGAAGCATCACACCATGAGGTCGCACCTGGTCAACACGAGATTGATTTTAAATATGCGGATGCTGTAGAAGCGGCAGACCATATTGCAACGTTTAGATTGGTTGTCAAAACAATCGCAAGGCAGTATGGATTACATGCAACGTTTATGCCAAAACCGGTATTTGGTATTAATGGTTCAGGTATGCATTGTCATCAATCTTTGTTTAAAGATGGCAGTAACGCATTTTATGACGAAAAAGACGAACTTGGTTTAAGCGATACCGCTAGATATTATCTTGCTGGGATTTTGTCTCATGCGCGTGCGTTCACAGCAATTTGTAATCCAACTGTAAATTCTTACAAGCGTTTAGTGCCAGGATACGAAGCACCAAGTTATGTTGCATGGTCAGCAAAAAACCGGTCTCCGTTAGTTCGCATTCCTGCAGCTAGAGGACTCAGCACTCGAATTGAAGTGCGCAGCCCTGATCCATCCTGTAATCCATATCTTGCGATTGCAGCAATGTTAGCAGCAGGCTTAGATGGTATTAACCAGAAGTTAGAACTGCCTGCACCGGTGAATCGTAACATCTATATAATGACAGACGAAGAAAAAGAAGAGGCTGGTATCAACAGTTTACCGGAGAATCTTTCGAATGCCATTGATGTACTTGCTAAAGACGATGTTTTACGAGAAGCGCTGGGCGAACATGTAATGACTCATTATATTGAAGCAAAGCGCATTGAGTGGAACATTTATAGAACGCAAGTAACACAGTGGGAACGTGAGCAGTATCTAACCAATTACTAATAAGAAATTTTGGAATTGCACTTAGCGCGCAAAACGAATTGCTGTTTTGCGCGCTTTTATTTGAAGTCTCGAAACAAACCTATAACTTTACCTAGAATTTGTACAGTTGGGTAAATTAAGGCCTCCATGGTTTGGTTTTCAGGCTGCAGACGAATATAATTTTTTTCGATAAAAAGCCGTTTCACCGTTGCCTCATTTTCTTCTGTCATTGCAACAACAATGTCGCCATTCTGAGCGGTCGTTTGGCGCTTGACAACAACATAGTCTCCATTAAGAATACCAGCATCAATCATGCTGTCACCTTGTACTTCTAACAAGAACACCTCATCATCGTTAACCCATTGCTTTGGAAGGGGAAAATAGTCTTCAATGTTTTCAACTGCCGTGATAGGCAGTCCCGCTGTAACCCGACCTACGATTGGCGCTAAAACTGCAGAATCAGCAACCGTGTCTAATCTGTAATTATCTTCATCATTTAAGTCAAGTAATTCTAATGCTCTTGGTTTTGTAGGATCTCGTCTTAAGTATCCTTTTAGTTGCAGCCGTTCCAGGTGACCGTGAACAGTGGAACTCGAAGCCAGTCCGACTGCCTCCCCAATTTCCCGTACGGAAGGTGGGTATCCCTTTTCTCTGACACTTTGTCGAATAAAATCGAGAATTGCCTCTTGTCTTCGTGTGAGTTTAGTCATGGACATCCGAATCCCTTCACCTAATTTATCTGAATGTACCATACAAAGTATTGACATGCAAACATTTGTTCGGATTTTTGTTGACAAGAACGTATGTTCTCGTCTATATTAATTACAGAACATATGCTCGGTATTAAATTTTGATAGGAGATTGAGAATATTGGAACGCATTGAACATCTTTATATAAATCGTAGTTACCTTGCCAAAAGTAACGTAAATGATTCTGTTTTGTTTTCTCGACTAAAAAAGGTTTGGAGTGTAGTCTTTTTATTAGTTTTTATAACAACAACTGTATTATATGGAGTGGGGCATAATATGACGGAGGGTAGTGCAACAAACATATCAGGAGCAACGACTCGATATATAGTTCAACCAGGTGATACTTTGTGGAAAATAGCGAACAATGAGGGACAAAGTAATGACGTGTACGGCAAAATTAGACAAATCGAGCATATGAATCGGTTGAATGACAATTCTTACATTTACCCTGGTCAATTGTTATGGATACCTAAAAGCTAGCTGATTATTTATATCTATAGCTGTTATCTAACAGTTGCAATTCAAATAACTTGTGAGCAAAGCGT
>JAKADF010000071.1 GCA_021820805.1 Bacillota bacterium | reverse complement strand
CGGTATTTGCTCTTTTTATCAGTGTTATCGTGTGTGTTCCCCTTGGGATACTATGTGCTAAAAAGTATGCTTTTTCTATTTTTGCAATGAATACAGTAAATACGTTGCGTGTCATTCCAAGTTTAGCTATCTTGGTCATTTTAATACCGATTATGGGTACAGGATTCTGGCCATCGTTAACTGCACTCGCCGTACTTGCCTGTCCACCGGTTCTAATAAATACATATACTGGATATCACGAAATTGACTCTGATATAGTGGAGTCGGCTGTTGGCATGGGGATGAACTCGTGGCAAGTTTTGGCTCGCATTGAGACGCCTTTGGCACTTGGCCTTGTTCTTACGGGGTGCAAAACAGCTACTGTAGAGGTTGTTGCAAGTGCAACACTTGCCGCTTTTATTGGCGGGGGCGGAC
The DNA here is from genome assembly GCA_021820805.1 of Bacillota bacterium. The sequence goes on along the minus strand of JAKADF010000071.1, from coordinate 9,909 downwards.
TTGGAACATTTATTATTAACGGTTTAAGCATGTTTGATTTTCATATGGTCTTGCTTGGAGCGATTCCAGTCGCTCTGCTCGCTATTTTGGCAGATATTGGGATGGGGCTTTTGGAACGCAGTTTTTATAAGCTGAGCGGGACCGATGTATTTGCAGGAGGACCAAGCGGTATTACTAAAATCTAAACAGAAATTTCGAGTAGATAATAGTTAAATAGATTGATTCAAGGGGGAATCCAAATGAAAAAATGGCTCGGATTATTCGCTTCAAGTTTAGTGGCTTTAGCTGCGACGGCTGGATGCGGGACAAGCAGTAATACCTCCGGCAGCGGGGCGGCCACAAAGACTTTGAATAAGGACACGATTGTTGTAGGTTCAAAGAATTTTACAGAATCCCTTGTTTTAGGCGAAATTTATGCGGATGTGCTCGAACATGCTGGATTTCATGTTGAACGGAAGCTGAATCTTGGCGGTACGCTTGTTGCGCAAGAGGCGCTTAAAACCGGCCAGATTGATTTATATCCAGAGTACACGGGCACAGGTCTGCTCGATATCTTAAAATTGCCGACACAGACAAATCCTAAAAAGGTTTATCAGACAGTAAAAGAAGATTACAAACAGAAATGGAACCTCGATTGGCTTGACCCATCTCCTGCAAACGACTCACAAGGGATTGTAATCACGAAATCTGTTGAGCAAAAGTATCACATCACAGACTTGTCCGACATGGCTAAGGTCGCGCCACAGCTTCGGTTTGCGGCAGTGCCTGAGTTTACAAGCCGTGCAGATGGGCTCCCAGGACTTCAAAAGTTGTACGGCGGTTTCCACTTTAAATCGATGAAGCTTTATGACTATGGCGTAAAATACCGGGTTCTGCTAAACGGTGACGTGGACGGCACGGTGTGCTTTACAACGGATGGGCAACTTACAGATCCTAAACTTTTTGTTGTTCCTGATAACAAGCATTTATGGCCTCCATATAATGTTGCTCCTGTTGTTCGCGACCAAATTGCTGTAAACGATCCGAAGGTTGTATCCGTACTAAACGCACTCGCACCGAAGATTACCAGCCAAGTGTTGCAGCAATTGAATGCAGAAGTCGATATCCAGAAACAGGATTACCAAAAGGTCGCAAAAGACTGGTTAACAAAGCAAGGCTTGATTTAACGGCGACGGCCCGGACACAAGCTCTGACGGGGGTTACATATGCAAACACAATACGCAATTGAATTTAGCCATGTTTCAAAAGTGTTTCCGAAAGCTGCCTTGCCTTCCGTACAAGACCTTTCCTTTCAAGTTCGAAAGGGTGAGTTTGTTGTTATTTTAGGCGCATCGGGGAGCGGCAAAACAACACTTTTGAAAATGGTCAACCGGTTGTATGCACCGACCTCTGGTGAAATTTTCGTGGATGGTGAGTCTGTTAATTCCATACAGCCTGTTCTACTCCGCCGCCGTATTGGTTACGTGATTCAACAAATTGCGCTGTACCCACATATGACGGTTGAGAAAAATATTGCGACTGTGCCTTCCATACTTGGCTGGAATCGGGATAAGATTCGTGAGCGAGTAGACTACCTGTTAAATCTGGTTCATCTGCCGCCTGATGAATATGCCAAGCGGTATCCCCGGGAGCTTTCTGGCGGGCAGCAGCAGCGTGTCGGTATAGCGCGTGCCTTGGCTGGTGACCCGGCGGTTTTACTTATGGATGAGCCGTTTGGTGCTGTGGACGCCATTACGAGAGCTTCATTGCAGCATGAAATCAAGCGGATCCAACGAGATTTGGACAAGACATTGCTCTTTGTTACCCATGATGTGGAGGAAGCATTAAAGTTAGCTGACCGAATCATTGTTATGGAACAAGGGAATATTGTGCAGTTTGATACACCACTTGAGATTTTAACGCACCCTGCAACGTCATTTGTAGGCGAACTTACGCATGCGGATGATGTTTTGCAGCGGCTATCCTTGATTTCAGTGAATTCTGTGCTTGAACCGTTAGTGCAGAATGACCGTGTATTTGCAGGACTCGGGACTATCTCTCCTAATGCAACGCTGAAGGATGTTTTAGCTGAAATGGTGCAAGCCGGAAGTGCCGAGGTTTATGTTACAAAGCATAATGGTGCGGTTATCGGTAAAGTTACCTTGAATGGTTTGTCGAAGGTGGGTTTTTCACATGAACTATTTTCTGATGCACATCAGTGATGTATTGCAGGCAACGGTTCAACATTTGTTACTCACTGGCGCCACACTTGGAATTGCTCTTGTAATTGCGTTGCCGGTTGGCTTTTTGCTTGCCAGAAAAGGAAAAGCAGCGTCAGGGGTAATTGCGGTTTTAAACGTGCTGTACTCGATTCCGAGCATGGCGATGTTTGTGCTTCTCATTCCGCTTCTTGGTCTCGGGTTCGCGCCGGCAGTAACGGCGCTCGTCATCTACAGTCAATTTGTTCTTGTCCGAAACATTGTCATTGGGTTTCGCAGAAATGACCCAGCAATTCTGGAGGCAGGGGCTGCAATGGGGATGACGCGTTGGCAGCTGTTTTCAAGGATTGAGTTTCCCTTAGCGCTGCCAGTCATTTTGGGCGGTGTCCGAATTGCGTGTATTTCAATAATCGGCATCGCCACAATCGCGTCATGGATTAATGCCGGGGGGCTTGGGACACTCTTGTTCAATGGATTGTATCAAGATAATACGGGGGAAATCATTACAGGAACCGTTTTTGTATCTGTCCTCGCAATTCTTTGCAACCAGTTTATTTACGCTCTTGAAAACAGAGCATCAAGGCATGCACAAGGAATTTATTGAATTCGTGAATGTTCTCCACCTGTTCTAAATGTAAAGTAAGTACTTAAACAAACACTCTTTATCCTGTGTCTCTGTTAAACTAGGTATAAAAAACCTTGGCTTTCTTGATTAAAACAGAAAATTCGTCGGATGGGAGTGACCAGTTCGAATGACAGTTGAAACGGCAAATTTGGATGCACTCGTAAAAGAAGTTACAAATGAAGTCATAGAGTGGAGGCGTTACCTTCACCACAACCCAGAGTTGTCGTTTGAAGAAGAGCGAACATCGCAGTTTGTTTATAACACTCTTGAATCTTTTGGCGGACTCGAACTCTCACGTCCCACAAAAACAAGTGTGCTTGCACGTCTAAGAGGAGCGCACCCGGGGCCTGTACTCGCTATCCGTGCAGATATGGATGCTCTTCCAATTCAAGAAGAAAATACATTTGGATTTGTATCTCAAACGCCAGGGAAGATGCACGCGTGCGGGCATGATGGTCACACTGCAATGCTGCTTGGCACAGCAAAAATTTTAACAGGGTTCAAAGAAAAGATTCATGGTGAAGTAAGGTTTATCTTCCAACATGCAGAAGAATTATTTCCAGGCGGCGCACAGGAGATGGTAGATGCAGGTGTCATGGATGGTGTAAGTTCCGTGATTGGCATTCATTTATGGTCTTTGCTTGAAGTAGGTAAGATAGCGGTTCGTTCTGGTCCGTTCATGGCTGCTCCTGATACATTTTTCATCACGATTCGCGGAAAAGGCGGCCATGCTGCTATGCCTCATGTTACAGTCGATCCGGTTGTTATTGCAGCCCAGGTAGTCACGAATTTGCAGCATATCGTTTCCCGTAATATCGATCCGCTCGACCCAGTCGTATTATCTGTCACACAGTTCCATGCAGGAACTGCTCATAATGTAATTCCGGAAACAGTTGAGTTGAATGGAACCGTACGTTCATTTAAACCTGAACTGCGCACAGAAGTGCCGCGGTTGATGGAGCAAATTGTAAAAGGCATTACAGAGGCCCATGGCGCTAGCTATGAATTCCGTTATGAAAAAGGGTATCGGCCAGTCATAAACGACGAAACAGTAACAGAGAAGATTCGAAATGTCCTAGTTGAGGTTTTTGGTGAGGATATTGTCGTCGAAGGCCATCAGCAGATGGGCGGTGAGGACTTCTCAGCTTTTCAGCAGGCTGCTCCTGGTACGTTTTTCTATGTTGGCGCGGGTAATGCACAGAAAGGTATTGTTTATCCCCATCATCATCCAAAATTTACTGTGGACGAAGATTCTTTTCCCTATGGAGTAAAAGCTTTTGTAGGAATTGTGTTGAAAACACTTGTCCAGTAAGAAAATACTTTATCTCTGCAAAAACTTTTGGGCTTTTTCTTTTGCTGTTATTAGCGTTTCAGCGGTTTTGATGCTTTGGATATATTTATCTGAAATGTCGATGGCCTGATTTGTTGGCTCATCAAATAGATAAATTACATGTCCCAAATCTTGAAACCAATCACCCGTTTCAGGCGGTATATGGTCGACAATGGGCCATACGGCTTCAAGAATGGGACTGTAAATTTTACTGCTTGCAGAATGTTTTGCTGTAAATCGCGGTTGATACAAATTGTGGAATGAGGATGGCGCGTCCCTTGTAAATACATCCGGCCAGTAATCTGCGCGTGAACCGCTGTGGGGTATATTGTCCAAAAAACGAATGATTGCGAGATGTCTTTTTTGGTCTTGAAATAGTCCGTGGTAAAGCTTAAGCCCTGTACGAATGCGGTCATTTACGGATACAAAGTGCCGCGTGGTTGTTCCTGCGAGCCTGACCTCTTTGTTGTAATAATATGGCATTAAAACTTGATTTAAATTAAGAAATGATTCCATTTTAAATAGGGTGGATGTTTCAACAGTTGATTGATAGACATTGTTTTTTACTACGCGTTCCTCAATATAATTTTGCTCATTTATGATAAGCGCCCTTGTGAGAAGAGAAGAATCTTGTGTCAGCAAAAAATGATTCCAAATTGGCTGCATAAACCTTGAAACCCCAAGTGCAGGGAGAAGGTGACACATATTTCGATTTAATCGCTTGCCCTCTTCGTAAAGCAGCATTTGCGCATAGGCATCGTGAAAGATAAGCCAATTCGCACGTTCAAGATATGAAAAAAAGCGTGTACTATCCAGATTAGAAGCCATATGGAGGAAAAGTTCACCTTTAACATCAGTCATCCCATAACCGCCATTCCTCGATACACAGTGTGCCAGAAGCGCCCAGTGCACTTCAGGGTTACGGTGGTAAAATTCCAAGTATGCATTTGTTCGTGAAATATTATTTTGATTTTGTCGAGCTGTTTCATTACGTATGTGTAATATAAGCTCTCTATCGGATATAGTTTTTAGTTTTTCATTTTGTCCTTTAAGAGTAAGTCGCAACACTTCTACAATGGATTTTACGTCTTTGCGATTGGAGCCTGCCTTCATCTTCCAAAACAGTCGAATTCGATTCCACCATAACAAATAAAAACATCCTTCCCGGCTGTGGCTTTCCCGTTTCGGCAGCATTCGTTCATTCTTACTTGATACAGATACTTTCTCCGAAAGTTTATTAAAATATTGGCCAGGCTTTCAAACTTGACTTTGGACATATGACACATTACTGTAATGAAGTATCGTTAACCTACTAATTTATCAAGGTTAACTAAAGAGGATACGCCCGAATGAAAGGGCTTGAAGATAAATAGGGGGCTACATCTATGAAGAAGAGGTACTTTGCAGCCGCTGCTGTACTAGCATGCCTATCACTAACAGCGTGCGAATCACCAACGAATGCAGGCACAAACTCAGGCGCACAGACAGAAAAAGAAGCACAGGGTGTAACGCAGAATCAAATTTTAATCGGCTCTTCCGGACCACTTACCGGCCCAGTTGCTCCATACGGTGCAATTAACGAAGGAGCAAACGCCTATTTTAACTATATCAATGCAAAAGGTGGAGTCAATGGTAGAAAGATAAAGTTTATCATGCTCGATGACCAGTATTTGCCGGAAAAAGCAGCAGCAAATGCAAAACAACTGGCAGCTGATAAAGTGTTTGCCACCGTATCGACGGTAGGGACTGCAAGCAGTGAAGCAATGGATCCGATCTTACAAAAAGCAAACATTCCGATTACTGGGATTTCCTCAGGTTCAAGCATTCTGTCGAGTCCAGTTGAAACTGGCAGATATGCATATCCGCCTACATACACCATGGAAGGGCATGCAGTCGTTAAATTTGCTGCTGTACAGAACCATGTAAAAACACTCGGTGTATTTTATCAGAATGACGATTTTGGAAAAGAAGAGCTAGCTGCCATTTCGTCGGAGGCAAAAAAAGATGGCGTTAAAATCGTTGCAGAAATCCCCTATAACGTAACAGATACTGATTACTCTACTTACGCTTTGAACATGAAGGCTAAGAATCCTGATGCAGTTTTTGAGGCAGCAGTGCCGGGGCCGGCTGCTCAGTTTATGAAGGGAATTGCAGAGCTTAATTGGCATCCAGAGCAGTATCTCAGTTTTACATCGGCAGACCCGAGCATGTTTAAGCTGGCTGGTTCAGCTTTTAATCATGTATATGTAACCTTCTGGCAGCCGCAACTAGACTCGCCAAAAACAAAAGATTTTGTTGCTGAATTTAAAAAAGATTACCCAAACCAAGAACCAACTTTGAATGGATTAGAAGGTTGGGCTGAAGCACAGATTTTGGTTCATGCATTAGAAGCGTGCGGAAATAATATTACAGTGGCAAATTTTGATAAGCAAATGGATAGTATCAGTAATTGGACTGGCGCGGCATCTGCATCTCCGATTACTTATTCACCCACAGACCACGATGGTATTCACTCCCTCTATCTCGTGCAAGCAGATACAAAGACGAAGACATTCAAACAGATAACCGGGATGTTAACGAATAACTAAGGTTTAAAAGAAACTTACAACCAAAAATAAGGTATAAATACTAGGAGATGCAAAGAATGAAACAAGTATTAATATTGTCTACTGCAATACTTACAAGTCTTTTTGCAACAGCTTGCTCGGCACCGACGAGTGTTGGAACTCAAAATTCCTCAACAAGCAAAGAGACGCAGGGTGTAACGAAAGACCAAATCCTGGTGGGTACGACAGTTCCAATGACAGGGTCTGGCGCCCAATATGGTGCAGTAGCAGAAGGTGCGAATGCTTATTTTAACTATGTGAATAGTCATGGAGGCGTTAATGGCCGAAAAATAAAACTCATTATTTTAGATGATCAGTTCTTACCGGAAAAAGCGGCGGCAAATGCAAAGCAATTAGTTGCAGATAAGGTATTTGCAACTGTATCAACGGTTGGTACAGCAGATAATGAAGCGGCGGATCCGATTCTTACAAAAGCAGGCATTCCCGTGACCGGTATCAATACAGGGTCGAGTGCTGTCTCATTCCCAGTTTCGCAAAAAAGATTTTCCTATTTTCCTACTTATACAACGGAGGGACATGTCGCACTCAAATGGCTTGTAACTCATAAGCACATTAAAACGGTTGGATTATTCCTTGAAAATGACGACTGGGGCAAAGAAGAACAAAAAGCGATTCAAGCTGAAGCAAAAGTGGATGGTGTAAAAGTCGTTGCAGAAATTCCGTTCAATACGACAGATACCGACTATTCTACCTATGCGTTAAATATGAAAGCCAAGCATCCGGATGCCGTCATTGAGGTTGGCATGCCGCAGCCTGTTGCTCAGTTTATGAAGGGACTTCTGCAATTAAACTTTCATCCAGTTCAGTATTTGAGTTATCCCGCTGCAGATCCGGTTATGTTCAAGCTCGCTGGTTCCGCTTTTGACCAAGTCTATACAGCTTTTTGGCAGCCAGACCTTTCGTCTGATAAAGTAAAGACTTTCCTTACTGAGTTTAAGAAAGAGTACCCCAATCGAATTGAGACCAGTATCGGTCTTGAAGGCTGGGCTGAAGCACAGATATTTGTACATGCCTTAAAGGCATGCGGTAACAATGTTACATGGGCGAACTTTGCTAAGCAAATGCAAAATATCAACGATTGGACAGGAGCAGCTTCAGCATCTCCAGTCAGTTATTCTGCAACCAACCATGTTGCATTGCACGCGCTTCACATCGTTCAAGCAAATGCAAAGACACAAAGCTTTATTCCTCTGTCCGGTAACTTAACCTATCAACAAGGGACATCTACAGATAGTACAAAGTAATGAATAGGCCCTGTGAGTATTTCTTAGAAACAAGGGGATGAGCGAATGTTTTTTCAAGTTGTGGTAAGCGGGCTTGCTGTTGGAAGTCTGTATTCGCTTGTCGCGATTGGTTTAGTCCTTATTTATAAAACGTCTGAAGTCGTAAATTTTGCACAAGGAGAAATGGCTATGTTCTCAACGTTCATAGCCTATGAACTCCTTGTAAAATGGCACTTTTCCTATGTAATTTCAGCGATTGTAGCGTTAGTTTTTGCTTTTTTTATGGGATGGCTGACATACCGCTTGTTTCTTGCTCGACTTGCAAAAGCGGGAGTTTTAACTCAAGTGATTGCAACACTCGGGCTGTTTCTAGTTTTACGTGGTATAGCTGGTGCCGTTTGGGGAAATGACCCGATTAGTTTTCCTGCACTGTTTACACAGCAAACGATGCATATTGGCAGTGTAGTAATCACGCATTATCAGATAGCGATTATCGTCATTACAGCCATCCTAACGCTTGCCTTTTATGGAATGCTGCGCTTCACACGGTTTGGCTTGTCCGTTCAAGCAGTTGCGCAAAATATTTTTGCCGCGCGCTTAATGGGGATTCGTACTCATTCGGTATTTAGTTTTACTTGGGCAATCACGACACTCCTTGGAGCAATCAGCGGACTTCTCGTTGTGCCAACTTTGTTTCTGTCTCCTACATTTATGGAACTCATAACTGTGAAGGCATTTGCTGCGGCTGTTCTCGGCGGATTTGGCTCTCTGCCTGGAGCCGTAATTGGTGGTTTTGTCCTTGGCGTAATTGAAAATGTGTTTGGTTTCTATGTTTCAACGGCTCTGAAGTCAACATTCGTGTTTCTCTTTATTGTTGTTGTTTTGTACTTAAAACCTACAGGTTTGTTCGGAGTAAAGAAGGTGAACAAGGCATGATGCGTAAACATAGCGCTTGGCTTGTGCTTTTATGCGGCCTTCTGCTGCCATGGATAGTCGATATGTTTGGAGCTGTACCTGCTTACATTTTAAATATCACTGCTATCTATTGTTTGGTTTCCGTTTCTTTGAATCTGCTTACAGGTTACTCAGGGCAAATTTCACTTGGTCATGCAGGTTTTCTTATGGTTGGAGAATACGTTTCTGCGCTCCTCACCCTTAAACTCGGTATATCTTTTTGGATCGCGTTGCCCCTTAGCGGTATTTTCGTTGGTATCGTTGGGCTTATTATAGGTTTGCCTGCCATGCGTCTAACCGGTAACTTACTCGCAATTGCAACACTTGGTTTTGGACTGGCGGTTCCTGAAATTATTCTCAAATGGAGCAATTTAACGAATGGGGCAACTGGCCTCTCGCCAATTCGTCCCCATATTGGTTCCTTTGTATTAAATGCAGATTTGTATTATTACTATCTTATTTTTATCTGTCTAGCCCTTGAAATTCTGGTTGTTTATAATTTGTTAAACCAAAAGACAGGGCGGGCATGGCAGGCGATTCGAGACCGAGAACTAGCGGCTGTAGCCATCGGTATTCGAATCGAAAGATATAAAGTAATTGTATTTATGTTAAGTGCTGGATTTACGGGGATTGCAGGAAGCCTGTACGCACATTATCTAAACTTTGTTTCACCAAGTGATTTTTCGATGGAAGATTCGTTTTTATTTCTAGCAATGATTGTGCTAGGCGGGCTTGGTTCAATAACAGGATCTATTCTTGGCGCAGTCGTCTTAACTGTGCTTGAGCAGGTCTCAGGTAACTTTGGTCATTTTTCTGTTCTAGTTGTTGGTGCAGTAATGTTTATCAGTGTGCTGTTTTTCCCGGCAGGTTTAGCTCCAGTGTTTCGCAAGTGGGTTGTTCGGATTAAGCCGTTTTCTGAAAAGCGTTCGGTTGTCGGGGATTACAGGAATGG
>JAKADF010000070.1 GCA_021820805.1 Bacillota bacterium | reverse complement strand
AATGCACCAAACAACCTCCATGTTAAATCATTTAAGTATTTAACAGTTTTCCCAAGATGAATGCGGCCTATTTATTGAGACAGTCTGTTTAAAAAAATTTAACTGTCATGATTTTAGTTACTACATCACAGCATATATTGAACATTCGGATTATTTAAACCCAAAATAAATTTCAAATGAATATTCTGGCTACCTTTTACCCCCTCTGATGACTCTTAAATGACGGCCCTTCCACTTCCTTCCTCGTTTATTGATATGATCGTCAAAAACAGCTAATAGCAAAAATAGAACTGCGAAAATACAAGTAGATAGAATAACTAGAATTATCACTTTATTCACCTCGGAACTTATGTTGATTAGTTCAAAATAATAACACAATACACATGTAGAAGTTTGTCGAATCAGGTTATCTATTGTTAGATTTAATTAGTTAGTTATTATATTTTATCGAATAGGAGCTGTTATAACAACGAAAACAGAAAAAAAAGAAGGCCATCGTATATACGATGGTCTAAGTTACTACTATACCGCTGTACATCAGTAAAGCGTATAGTAATACGGGGTAAATATGTGCACGACGTTTGCACATATTTAATTATACCAATTTCGAATTTGTCGAGTAAACAGGCATTTTTTCCATTTATAAAAAGATGTTTGATAAAGCCAAATCAACAGCGATTAATAACTTACGAGAAAACCGCTAAGAACGATAGTAGTTTTAGTTTGATGTAGATTGAAGTTGCTAACATTAGCTGATTTTTGTGAAATATATTTAGTTAGTAAGGAGAGAGAGAATTTCTGGATGGATAGTAAGTTGTTATATTTCATTATGCATCCAAGTCAACCAAACTACTTAGACCTGTTCTCGGGATCAAACCAAGGCGTAACGAGTGACTCATGTCCACACACATTCTTAACACCCAATTTAGGAAGTGAACTGCTCGTACATTACTTGACATTTGGCGGTTATTCGGAAGACTTGCCTTCTGTCGGATAAGTCACTTTCAAAGGCCAAAAGATTAGTTTACATAACAAATTAGGGTCCATCGCGTTGGTTCGGAGCGATATATGTGCATCCGAATCAACCGACGACAGGCATGTGCAAGTGTTGCCTCGAATTGAGCTATAAAACCTAGGGGCCAAGTATAATATACCCCTAGGTTGTCTTGGTTTTGTCTCATTCTGCACGTAGGATTTTAGTTTAACGCACTTGTGAAAGTGTCTCAAAGTCCGCATCATTCAGTACAATTCCTGCTGCAGCAATATTTTCTTCCAGGTGAGCTACAGAAGAAGTTCCAGGAATAGGCAGCATCACTCTGGACTTCTTAAGCAACCATGCAAGAGCGAGTTGAGAAGGCTTAGCAGAGTGATTCTTTGCTAATTCGTCCAATGGTCCTCCTTCTTGCGCCAATTTGCCTGTGGCCAACGGGAACCATGGAATGAAAGCAATATTGTGGGCTTCACAGTATTCAAGAACTGGTTCGGCATCTCGTTTAGTTAGATTGTACAAGTTTTGCACTGAAACAATATTAGCAATTTTTCTAGCTTCTTCTATTTGCGAAACGCTCACTTCACTTAAGCCGATATACCGAATCTTGCCTTCTTTTTGTAAAAGTGCAAGTTCACCAACTTGTTCTTCAAGAGGAACCTTTGGATCAACGCGGTGCAGTTGCAAGAGGTCAATTCGCTCTAGTTCAAGGTGACGTAAACTCAATTCTACTTGTTGGCGCAAGTACTCAGGGCGGCCAACCGGGCGCCAATCGTTTGGGCCGGATCGTGTAAGCCCAGCTTTTGTTGCAATTACCAGGTCTTTTGGGTATGGGTGTAAAGCCTTTTTAATAAGCATTTCGGATACAAACGGCCCATACGAATCTGCTGTATCTATGAAGGTAACACCAAGTTCTAAAGCGCGCACTAGAACTTTCACAGCTTCTTGTGGGTCTCGTGGCTCTCCCCATACACCAGGTCCTGTTAATTGCATAGCACCATAGCCCAATCGATTAACCGTTAAATCTCCTCCAATTGCAAATGAACCAGACATTTTGGCTGAGATATCTTCCTTAGGCATATTTAACCTCCTTGATTAACTGTAGATGCATTGAATTTTATCGCTTTTACCGCGATTATGGAAACCATGGTAGAACATGAACTAACTTTGAAAAAGGAAACACAGTCAATCATGTTTGACGCAGAAGATAATCTTGGCGATGATAGCAGAGTTTAATATCTATTTTGGAAAAGAGAACTAGCTGCCTTTGAGATGTTATCATTTTTCATCTAAATTTAGTAGAAAACTACTGAATTTTATGAGATTCTTTAAGCTAAGAGGTGATTAAAATGAATCTTCAAAGCAAAGTGGCATTAGTTACAGGCGGTGGAACCGGATTAGGCAAGGAAACCAGCCTAATGTTGGCAAAAGCAGGTATGGATGTAGCAATCAACTATTCTAGATCAAAAACTGACGCTGAAGTTACCATGGCCAAAATCGAAGAACTTGGTAATAAAAGTATGATTGTTAAAGCAGACGTTTCCTCTGCATCTGAAGTTGAGGAAATGATTGACTCGGTAGTCAAACGTTTTGGTCGACTTGACGTTTTGGTCGCTAATGCGGGAACGACCGTATTTCAGCCTTTTGAAAACCTAGAAGGTGTATCCGAAGACGATTGGGATAGGATTATGAATGTCAACGTTAAGGGCGTATGGTTATGCGCTAAATCAGCCGCTCGACACTTGAAGGCTCATGGTGAGGGGAGAATTGTAGTCGTATCTTCTATCGCTGGTATTCGGCCTAGTGGAAGTTCGTTACCTTACTCTGTATCAAAGAGTGCATCTATACATCTTACTAAAGGATTGGCTAAAGCTATGGCACCTGATGTGTTAGTCAATTGTATTGCACCAGGGCTGCTCGAGACTCGTTGGACAAAAGGACACAGTCAGTCTACAATAGACAATTTTTTAAAGCACTCTCCATTACATAAGGTTCCTACCTTAGATGATTGCGCACGGCAAATACTGGCGCTATGTGAAACTGATACTGTTACTGGAACTACCGTCGTAGTAGACGCTGGTATGTCTTTGTAAGTACTAGGGGGAATGTCCTCCTTCGCAGAGCATGACGATTTGCGATGGAGGACATAGAATTGCTTTCTAAATTTTGACGTAAGTGGCTATAGACGTCTACCTGCGTCTTCTAACAGGTTTTTCAAGAAAACTCAGTTCTTCATCTATTCGCTCCATTTGTTGCATCACAGTATTCCGGGAATCCGTTACTGCTTGATTATAAATATATGGTGTTGCCAGTTCTACAACAAAATCAAATAGTGCTTCTGCTGCAAGGTTTCCGATCCGCTCGGATAATTGGCCCTCAAGGTATTGTTGAATTTCCTCCGCAAAAAGTACCTTCTGTTCTTTTGGTAACTTAATTGACAGCATAATATATAGCCATTCCTCTCTTGGCAGTATCTCAAATATTTTAAGCCAACTGCTGCAGGTAATTATTTTAAGTATTCTTTTTAAAGTAGAATCATTACCGTAATAATAGCATGAGTTGTATTCACAGGATTTAAGACAATGCCAGTGAATTTTAGAGTGATTATTTTTCATCAGTTGCAACGCGTGATGAGAGTCATTTGATCTACACAAAAACTGTAAATATTTGAATGCTTGGGGGTATTCTCAGATTGATAAATCAAGACAGGCTTTGGCGCAGAATTGAAGCACTTAGTGAAGTTGGAAAGCAGGAAACAGGTGGAGTCACTCGATTAACTTTTAGCAAAGAAGAACGTATTGCAAAGGATCTTGTTGCTAAGTGGATGAAGGAAGCCGGACTTCGAGTATGGGAAGATGCAGTCGGGAACCTGATTGGCCGCAAAGAAGGTCGAGATAGAAATGCTGCAGTTGTTCTAACAGGGTCTCATCTTGACTCAGTTTACAATGGTGGAAATTTCGATGGACCGCTTGGTGTGTTGTCGTCTCTGGAAGCTGTCCAAACATTGAATGAAACAGGAATTGAAACAGAACGGCCAATTGAAGTTATTGCTTTCACTGATGAAGAAGGTGCTCGTTTTCGATTTGGAATGACTGGCAGCAGAGGTCTTGCAGGAATGTTGACACGTGCAGAATTGGAAGCAAGAGATTCAGAAGGTATGACCATCGCACAAGCAATGTTGTCCGTTGGGTTCAATCCTGAAAACATTTCTGAGGCTGCGCGTGCAAGCAAATCAGTTTATGCCTATGTTGAAGTACATATTGAACAGGGAAGAATATTGGAACGGGCGAACTTACCAGTCGGGGTTGTAACAGGTATTGCGGGGCCGCTATGGCTCAAATTTACGATAACAGGCCAAGCAGGGCATGCAGGCACAACACCGATGGCGTTGCGGCATGACGCACTGGTTGGTACTGCTCTTGTTGTACAGGTAATTGAAGAAGAGTCCAAGAGAGAAGAACGTACGGTGGGTACTGTTGGACAATTATCTGTTATTCCTGGTGGAGTAAATATTATTCCTGGCCGAGTTGAATTTACATTAGATCTACGTGATGTAGATATAGACATCCGTAAGGGTGTAGAGCAAAAAATTCGGGAAAGGGCTTTACAGATCTGCCGTGACCGAGGGCTTTTACTTGACGTTGAAATCCTTCAGGATATAGAACCGGTTTATTGCTCAAATGAAATTCAAAACGCAGTACGCACAGCATGCAATGCGATTGGGATAGACACGATTGACATTGTCAGCGGAGCAGGCCACGATGGAATGCAACTTCAAGATTTATGTCCAATTGGCATGATTTTTGTACGATCAAAAGATGGCATCAGCCATCATCCTGATGAGTGGAGTTCGAAAGAAGATTGCGGAGTTGGAGCTGAGGTTTTGTATCATACGCTGTTAGCGTTAGCTGGAAACAGTTTTTTTTAGGGAGAATCTAATCGCTGGAAAGGCAGATAAATGCGCGGATATATGATGAACCATATAGGGAATTAGTGGGATTTAAACAGCATCCGGGCACTATTTACTCGGCTTCTAATTTAAAAAAGGGGAGTTATTGAAGGGATTAAAGTGTTATTTGCGTGACGGCCCGCTTATAAAACGATTTTACGTCCAATTATCTGAAATTACACAATTTTAATTATTCAGTGTTAATATAAAATCTGTTAGACTAAGTTTAAGTATCACCTTGGGGAACACTTCCTGCCCGCTTTCGGGAGGAGGTAGGCCGTATGGGCGTAATTGGAGTAATAAGCGAGCTTGGAATGTTTGCCTTATTTTTACTTCCGCTTGTAATGGCTGTGGTGCTTTTAGCGAAACCTGAGTAGATCGCCCCGATTGGTTGGCCGCCTGCAGGGCGATCATCTCACCTAAACAAAATGTATATAGTGGGCAGTAACCCATGTGTTGATACCCGAGGGTCGAGGATTCAGCCTCGGCTCTCTTTTCGCTATAAGTTTATCATAGTGCAAATAAAGGTTGACATGACCTGTATCCCACATCTGTGTCAATAACTTGACACTTACTAAAGTGTCTTCAGCATTCGATTTTATACGTTCAGAATGTCAAGTTAAGTACTGTTCAGTATGGATTTCTAATTCGATTTGTACAATGGGGAATAGTCCCAAAGCTGGAGCAGCTTGCAGGTCCGGCAGTCGAATGATTAAAACGGGTTAAATCTGCCTCTATAATCCTCAAAAAAAAAACTGTAAGCAATGAACTGATTCAACATTTACTTTATAATAGACGTTTAAGAGAATAAAGCTAGAGGAAACACGTAATTGATAGCCTAGTTATGTTTGGCTTTTTAAATATATTGACTTGAAAACAGATATTCAATTTAAATACATATAAATACTGCAAGCTCAAAGCTTGATATTTTTGACTTAGACCTAGCCCGGTGAGACAGGTCATGTCAATAAATACATATATCTGGAGGGATAGTTTGTGATAATCAGTCTCGGAAAAATAACACCCAAAATTGATAGTACGGTATATGTTGGGCCAGGTGCAATGATTATTGGAAATGTTGCTATTGGCTGTGAATCAAGTATTTGGTTTAACACAGTTCTTCGAGGCGATAATGCATCAATAGTTGTTGGTTCAAGAACTAATATACAAGATGGATCCGTTTTACACGTCGACTCTGACGCTCCTTTAAACATTGGTGATGATGTCACGGTAGGACACAATGCAATTATTCATGGGGCAACTATAGGGAATGGAGCACTAATTGGTATGGGGGCAATTGTCATGAACCATTCAGAAATCGGGGAAGAAGCTTTGATTGCAGCTGGTTCCCTGGTCCCACAAGGGAAAAAGGTTCCCCCAAGAACTTTATTTATGGGTTCACCAGGTAAGGTCATTCGTGAGCTAACTGATACAGATTTAGAAAAAATAAGGCTAGCATGTGAGAGTTACGTTCAGAAGAGCCGTCGGTACATGGAAGCCGAAAATCAGTAGGCCATACAGGAAGCGACTAATGAACTGTAAAAACCTCTTAAGTGACAAGTAGGTGGTAATATTGTTATCAACCACGGAAACCAGAGGCGTAAAATCATTAACCAGCCTAAAGCCTGGGGGACTTGGACGTTTATTCGGGATGAGCTTTGCGCACTTTTTAAACGACGGTTCAGCCAACTATTTACCTGGTGTACTGCCAGCGATATTGGTGACTCTTCATCAGCCAGTTCGCACAGCTGGAATTCTCATGGCTGCTTTGCTCATTGGACAAGCGTTGCAACCATTAATGGGGTGGGCAGCGGATCGTCTTGGCGGACGTGGAATGATTTGGATGGGATTGAGTGGCAGTACGTTAGGCGGTGCGTTACTTGGCTTTACTCACCAAATTGGATTCCTAATCGGGTTGTTGCTGCTTATTGGAATTGGCAATTCAATGTTTCATCCTCAGGCATTAGCTGCCGTGAGAGGCTTGGTACGTAATCGACAAGGATTGATATTGTCGGTCTTTTTAATCGGTGGAGAACTAGGTCGTGGAATATGGCCGACTATTGCGAGTTGGATTGTTGTTCACCTAGGGCTTACAGAAATCTGGTTGTTAGCAATTCCAGCCGTTGTAACAGTACCGTTAGTCCGGTTTTGGGCGCCATCTTTGCCACGTAGGGAAGGGCCTCAAATACCGATTCATTGGAGAAAGCATTTTAGCCCAATGAGTCTGCTCGTGGGTTTTGCTAGTACACGGTCATTAATTACATACGGACTAGTAACATTTATCCCATTGTTATGGCATTTAAAGGGCGGCAGTTTAATCAGTGGAGCATCTATTATTACTACACTTGTGTCAGTTGGAGTGATTGGAAATCTAAGTGGTGGGCATTTGGCAGATCGTTTCGGTCGAAGATTAGTGTTAGTTGTCTCTAGCATTTTTGTCGTGTTTTTAATACCCATATTAATGGTTGCTCACGGGGCTTGGATTTGGGTAGTTGCAGCAGCTTTGGGGATGGCGCTATTTGCAAGCTCGTCCGTTACGATTTTGGTAGGGCAGGATATTTTTCCTGAAAACCGTTCAATGGGCTCGGGCATTGCCCTTGGATTAGCGAATGGAATTGGAGCAATGCTGGTGTTTGCAGTTGGGCTGGCAGTAACAGAACAGACAGTTGCGTACGCAATTTGGTTTTTATCCATCATAGGCGTAATATCATCAATATTTGCTGCAATTATCCCGAATTCATTGAAGGAATAAACAAAATAGAAACTGAAATGTATTGGTAGTAAGCTTCTTAGTGAAGCAGGAGAAGACCCCTAAGCTTGGTGATAGTCTAGGGGTCTTTTCTAATCGTGAAAACGGGTATAAAACAAAGCAAGTTTCTAGAATAAAAGTTTATTTATGTAGAAATGCAAACCATTTAATAGACTCTATCACCATTAAAAATTGAATTTTTTACAATAACGTAATCGACATTACGGATTGCCTCTAACTTGTTTCCTCCTGCATAAGAAATAGAAGACTGAAGGTCTTGCTCCATTTCTATCAAGGTGTCCTTTAAATGACCTTTATGTTCTACATACATTTTTTTACCTTCAACATTTCTTCTTTCACCTTTTTGAAATTCTGAAGCAGAACCAAAATATTCTTTGTAGCACTTTCCATCCATTTCAATAGTTTCACCTGGTGATTCTTCATGCCCGGCAAATAATGAGCCAATCATAACCATAGAGGCACCAAATCTGATTGATTTAGCAATGTCACCGTGTGTACGAATACCTCCATCTGAAATGATTGGTTTACTTGCAGCTTTTGCGCACCAACGCAGTGCAGCTAATTGCCAACCGCCAGTACCAAATCCGGTTTTAATCTTAGTAATACATACTTTTCCTGGGCCAATTCCTACTTTTGTTGCATCCGCACCAGCATGCTCTAATTCCCTCACAGCTTCTGGAGTTCCAACATTACCTGCGATAACAAAGCTTTGAGGTAAGTATTTTTTAATATGTTGGATCATTTCGATTACAGCATTGGAATGGCCATGAGCAATATCAATCGTGATGTATTCTGGAGAAAGTTGCTCCTCTGCTATTTGTTGTATGAAACGATATTCTTGTTCCCTGACTCCAACGCTAATGGACACGAATAAGCCACGGGATTTCATGTCTTTAATAAAAGACAATCGCTTCTCTGGTTCAAAACGATGCATAATGTAGAAATAGCCATTTTCAGCCAAAAAGATTGCAATTTTTTCGTCAATAATTGTCTGCATGTTTGCAGGCACTACCGGTAATTTAAATCTGCGTCCGCCGAATACTGCCGATGCATCACACTCGGAACGACTTTTTACTATAGATTTCGCCGGAATAAGTTGTATGTCCTCATAATCAAACACATTTTCCATTGATTACTCTCCTAGACAAATATTGAAGTTTGATTCAACATAAATGGTACTTCCTCTGACAATTTACCTTATTTTTATCAGAAAGTCGAAGTATCTGAAACGATTTTTAGAAGAGCAACTGCTTAAAAAACCCTCACTACGATGAGGGTTTCCAAATCAATTGGTAATTAGGGGAAATTGTTGCGAAATTGAAATCAATACAGGCCCAAGTCAGGGGGAGAGAGCCGTTTCATTGTATCGCTTTTTAAAAACTTTCACTTGCCAACAATATGTATTTTCGAACGTCCTTGCGGTTACCAGCCAGTTTAAGGGCGTTCGAAATAGGAAATAGATTAAGATTTAGTAGCTCATATCTTACACTCCCAAAATATCACAATCGAGCTGTGTAATCATTAGTCGACTGTTGGATAAAGTTCAGTGATATTCCAGTGAAAACTTTTTATTCATAGATTGCATGGCAATTGGATGATAACTCCCTAAATCGTACTAACCTTGTTCGCGCCCAATATCAGGCAGGATTGTTTTTGAAATTTTGCTGTCCAGACTTTCGTACTTATTGTATTCGATGATGTCATATAGTTCTTGGCGTGTTTGCATTGTATCCAATCGCTTTACTTGAGTCCCTTCAGTCATCAACTCTGTAAACACCATTTCGTAAGCCTTAGCTGCAACTCTCAGTGAAGTGACAGGATAAATTACCATCTGATAACCACAGTCATGAAATTGTTCGGCTGTAAAGTAAGGCGTTTTTCCGAATTCGGTCATATTCGCTAGAAGCGGAACATTTAAGTGCTGAGCAAACGTGCGAAACTCCTGTTCCTCAGTCAATGCCTCTGGAAATATTGCATCGGCACCAGCTTGAACGTACTTGTGTGCCCGTTCTAGTGCAGCATCAAATCCTTCAATTGCTCTGGCATCTGTTCGAGCCACGACAAATAAGGTTGGACAAATCTCCTTTATCGCAGAGATTTTTTGCATCATATCCTCACTAGGCACCAATTTTTTCCCGTTTAGGTGTCCGCATTTTTTAGGTAAATCCTGATCTTCAATCTGCACAGCAGCAACCCTTGCCTCAGTCATTTCTTTGGCTGCTCGAGCAACATTCAAGATACCGCCATATCCTGTGTCGATATCCACCAACAACGGTAAATTGGTCGCGCGAATAATTTCGCGGGCCTTGCTTGCCATTTCACAAGACTGAATAATACCAAGGTCAGGCAGCCCTTGACTTGCCGTAAATGCCGCTCCAGAAAGATAGATAGCCTGAAAACCTATTTTTTTAGCGACTAGTCCAGCCATCCCGTCATGAGCGCCAGGAATTTTAATTATTGACTCTGACATCATTAAAGATTGAAATTGAGCAGCTAATTCTGCTTGACTCAATTCTGGTTCCACTATCCACGTCATGATTAACGCTCCAATTCGGTACATGTTATGTATGGCTATTCACATATTCGAAATAATTTTACAATATCCGTTTAAGTAAACACAGAGTCAAAACTCAATCATTTAGAATTTGT
>JAKADF010000069.1 GCA_021820805.1 Bacillota bacterium | reverse complement strand
GCGTGCTTGACCCAGCCTACCAGGGGGTGGTGGATAGTCTACTCGCTAGCATGACATTTATCGCAGTTTTGTTTGTGGTGCGGGCTACGTATAGAGCCTATCTAAGCGTAAAACAAGGTGTGAAATGGTGGTAAAGGGGAGGATTAAGTATGAATGTTATTCCACAAAGTGGAGTTAGTTGGGGGTTTAATCCGGGTGATGTATTCGCGAATTCAGGGAATCTAGTTCATGGTGTAGGTGAATTTATCATATTAGGGCTAGCTCTCATGTTTGCTCCAAAATTAATTGGATTCATTCGCGGTATTTTCTCGAAAGAGGATGAAGGAGAGGAAGGATTTGTTCAAAGATATTATGACCTCGATCATGAAAGCGATGGAAACATAGCTTGGCTTCATGGCGAAGATGATGGTGTAAAAGAATCGCGCCTTTTACATTATTATGACTTAGATTCACACAACGAAACCTATGACGAATGGCGTGAGAAATATTTAAATAGTCGGAGATTCCGAGATAAGTTTCACGACGATCATTGGGGCTCTGGGTGGTCCGGATATGAGGACGACTAAATAGGGGGAGTAAGGAGGGTTTACATGACACCGTTTGATTATTTCTTTCAGCTTGGAGCAGGATTTGCCACAGGAGTTGCTCTCATCGGACTGCCATCTCTTTGGCTCTATCATCGTTACTTAGGAGGTACACGATGAATCGAAATAAAAAGCCCTCATCGCCTCCCATTCGTGAGCGCGTGATCTTACTGGAACACGACGGGCATAGCGTAGAAATTTTGCCAGCTTTGGAAGTGAACCACGAACGTATCCTTACACCGGGACACGTAATCCCCTATGAAGATGTGACGGAGTATATCAGTCCAGAGGGCCGCGTTTATGTGGTACATGCACCTGAGGTCTACCTGCAAGAGACAAAACATTTAGCGATGGTGGAAATGAGTACGGTGATTCGCCAAACCGTGAATTTTCAACGCCCTGGAGCGGCTACGAGACCGGAAGGGAACTTTCTCAAGATTCTTCCATGGCTCTTAGCTGGGGCATCGCTTTTGATGTTAATTCTTAAAAAATGAGGTGATTTTCGTGAAAGAGGATAAATTGCAACAGGTGATTGGCGCCGATCTTTTTAGCAGCACACCTGCTGTAGATGGATTGAAGCAGGTTCTACAGTTTATGGAACCCCATGCGCAACCTCTTTCGACCGAACAATTGCGTTCTATTGCCTTTTTAAATTATCTAGGCATGCGTGATATCCACGCATTATATAGAGACAACAACAAGGGCAAACATCCCTATACCGATTTGATCAAATGGATCATTGATAGTGCACAAGCGCATGCTGATCCAGGCGTGTTTATTCGTAGCATTGAAGCTGTCATTCCACCGCCACCACGCATGATGCCGGAAACACCTCCTCAATCTACTGGAAGAAGGCGAAAGTAATGCCACATTTCATCTTGGTTGAAGGTGGATTAGGAGCAGGAAAAACTTTAATGGCTTCGGTATTGGCACACTATTGGCGCATGAAAAGCGGAGATGAGGTGCGGATCTTTGCCAATTATGACTTAGCAGGTTCTACACCTTTTGATTCAGCAAACCGTTGGTTAGAAGTCGCCGATGCTAGGGGCAGTGTAATCGTTTGGGATGAGGCACAGTCGCAATTTGATCGAAGACTATGGACACGAAATACCATTGCTACCCAAATTTTTAACATGACTCGTAAGCTACGGGCGGTTCACATTTTCGTCAATCCGATTGGCAATCACCTTGACAGTCGCATTTTGGATTTAGTGGAAGTCTTTATCCATGTCCGCAAAATACCGAATCGAGCCATACTGTTGGATTTATACGAATTCCAGGATAAACGATTTGGCGACTGGGGGCGTTTTGTACGAACTTTGCGTATTCCATGGCATAAAGTACGACAAATTTTTTCTCTGGAACTTTACGATACCGATCAAATGTTGTATCCGTTCCCTCAGCCAAAAACGGAGCGTGAGCAGACTGAATTGCTTACAAAAATTGCGGATCGGCAACGGGAGGCAGCCATAAGAGAACGACAAGGCATTGAAATGGGAGGTAATCACCATGGATGGCTCAATCCGTCCGATCACAAACGGGAAAAGGACGTACAGCGAGAGCGCGAAGATGTGCCAGACCGATCCACGTCGACTTTATTACCTCTATCCGAGTATGTCTCCAGTAACCTGGTTGCGAAAAGTGAGCCATTGGTACGATCGTAGGTTATTAGCCCAATTGATCGATATTTTACGCATTACGGGTTACACGGCGGTGCACCGAGATTTATTAAGTAGACAGCGGCGCCAGGTGTTACCAGAACGAATGATTCGCATAGGTCGGCAGACCTATTATCTACTCGCGCAAAGGGAACTACCGAGACGAGTGCGGCAGATCCGATCGGATTGGCCAGTGGTAGACAAAGATCGTGAGAAAAAGGCCGAGGAGTGACACCATGCACTGTATTCATGAAGGAGAGGAGGGGGCAATGGTGATTAACGTGGCGAAAAGCCCATTTCAAGAAATAACAGGCGTTCGATCAGGGCTTTCTGAGCAGAGTAAAGATCTGCTTACGAGCCTTGGTCTCTATATGAGCGCCCGTATTCTCATGGCTTTTGGAACTGTATTATCGCTACTTGGACCAAAATTCACGATGGGTGAGTTACCCTTCTTCTCTTTTATATGGTCAATGGTTCATGACGACAGTGGATGGTATCACTTTATTGCAAGCCAAGGATATATCAAACAGGACACACCTTTTTTTCCCGCCTATCCTCTCATTATCTCAGCTTTGCACAGTGTAACAGGGCTCGATATTACCACGGCCGGACTTCTTGTTTCCAATGCGGCTGAGATTCTCGCCTTGTTTATCATCATTCGTTTGTTTCGAAGGATAATGAACGGTCATGCGGCGCGTTGGGGAGCTGCACTGTTGGCATTCTTTCCTATGGCTATATTTTTACCTGCTATGTATACGGAAAGCCTTTTTGTGCTTTTTATTGCCGCAACACTTTTAGCTTTAATGGACAAGCGCTTTGTCTGGGCGGGCCTTTGTGGATTCGCGGCTGTATTAACGCGTAATGAGGGAATTCTACTTTTGATTCCATTCCTCGCTACTCTTTGGCAACTCTATCGTGAAACCAAGAGGATACCATGGCGAGGAATTGGACTCGCTTCGTTGCTTCCTATGGCTGCCTTGATGTACATGGGATATTTGGCCATCAAATTTGGGTCCCCCTTATTGTTTTCCCATGAGGAGCAGCTATGGGGCAGGCAATTTATGTTCCCATTAGTGACCTTGTGGGACGGTGTTAGCTCGTTCGCCAGCTTATGGGCCTTAAACGGATGGTATGGACACCTGTATTACTCCATTGAAATTCTTGCCGTTGCAGTTAGTATCATATCTTTGCCGTTGGTTTGGCGATATCTTCCGAAGTCATGGTTCTGGTTCACACTGGCTATGATTTTAATCCCCTTGTCGGATCCGGGGGTTGGACGGATATCCATTACGTACGTTCCGCACCGCATCGAAGATTATTTTTTTAGTTATCCGCGATTTATTCTCGCTATGATTCCGCTCTTCGCGGCTTGGGCGAGATTTTTAGATCAGTACCGATCTTTCCGCATTGTGACTGTATGGATGTCTTGGGGAGGATTAATCGCAGCTTCTTATTTTATATCTAAACATATTTTTCTGGCGTAAAGGGGGTATTATTTTGCTCAGTTATTTTTTACGAAAATTGGGGCGCATGTTAGCAATAGGTGTAATTCTCTATAGCACTCTAATGTTCGCATTGCCTTCTTTTGCTGCCACGGCTACCAATGTGGCTTTTGAAAATTCCGATATCGTTGGAATGAATTATCAATTATCTGGTTCAACTACATGGATGCCCGTACCAAGTGCAGGTCTTACAAATGTTTCGTCGACGACTAAGTTTCAAGTGATCCTGGCTCAACCTTTACCTGCCGGAACTTATTATCAGCTATATTTATCGGTTAATGATGATTTTGGGAATTATGCTGTGGAGTGGACCGGAACAACTACGACATCTACCTCCTCACTTATTACTGGTTATCCGTTCCCGCAAGGCTATGGTTTTTTGCCGCCTTCTGGTACTTCTATCTATGAAGTAGTCAATCCCGGTGGTGCTTCCTATTACACAGCGATTGTACCCAATGCACCAACGGGGTTGTCAATTAGCTCTGTAACAAGTTCGAGTGCATTGCTCACTTGGTCTGCCGTGGCTGGTGCGAGTTCCTATTCTGTATATTTGAATGGGGCAGCCAGTCCTCGCGTATCCGATATTGTGGGAACGTCTTATGGTTTATCGGGACTTTCTCCCGGTGAGACATATAGTATTGCCATAACTGCATCGGATTCGAATGGAGAGAGTGCCCCATCTACAACTGTTTCTTTTATTACTAAACCATCTGCACCAATAGGATTAACTATTTCTTCAGTTACAGCGACTTC
Source organism: Bacillota bacterium (assembly GCA_021820805.1). The sequence goes on along the minus strand of JAKADF010000069.1, from coordinate 5,922 downwards.
TGCGACAATCTCTTGGTCGGCTACACCCGGCGCATCTTCCTATGATGTATATCTAGATGGATCGCTATTAGCGCATGGAATTTTGGGAACCTCATTTGGATTATCTGGCTTGTCCATCGGGTCGACCCATTCTGTCACAGTCTCCGCAGTGAATAATACAGGTGATAGTCTTCAATCATCTCCTTTGACTTTTACCACTGAGACACCTGTATTAGTTTCTCCTACCGGAGTTCATCAATCAGGAACACCAGGCGGAATAGGCACCATTTCATGGACTGGTAGTACGAATGCACCAGCTGGGACTACCTACACTATCTATGATAATGGACAAGCTATTGGAACCACCACTACTTCCCCATTTCAAGTGCAAAACTATGATCCTAATGCCGTGTACACCGTTGTGGCTTCTGCACCCAACTATCAGTCTTCTCAACCTGTTAGTCAGTACGGAACTGAGACGGGGAAAGCAATGACCCTAGGGTTTAGTCCTCTCGATCTCATCCAAAATTCTGCAGCCCTCGTCGCTAGCGTAGGATCCTTACTACTTCTCGTCATAGTTGTTATGTTTGCACCACGATTAATCAGATTGGTACGTCGAACGAATGGAGGAAGAAAAATAGCAGAATGGGACTATTTTGACCCTAATTCTCAAGAATGGGTCATCGATCCCGTAATTATAGAAGATACAAATGTGAAAACGAAATCCGTATCGGATTCCATGGTGCCAGATGTTCATTCCTCAGTTCAGGATCGGCAATACGATTATCGTGTAAACACAGAAAGAAACTTTGACAAGGAAATTAGATGACACCAGGGGGGCCTATCATGACGATCATTCCGCAAAGCGGCATCAATTGGGGATTTACGCCTAGCGATGTGATTACTAATGCTGGGAAGTTAGTGTCGGGTGTGTCCGGCTTCTTACTGTTGATTCTCGCCTTTATGATTGCGCCTAGTTTGATCGACTTTCTGCATAGCATCTTTTCCGACTTTCATGAGGATTCAAGTTGATAGCAATGAACCAGTCATCCAACCATGAGGAAAGAAGGAGAAGCTGTGGTTTCGATAGTGATTCCCACCTATAACGAGGGGGAAAATGTATTTCGAGTAACACGACGCATCATGTCAGCACTGGGTAATCAAGAATTTGAAATCGTATTTGTGGATGACAGTACAGATGATAGTGGTCGCTTATTTGAACGCTTGCCAGAGTTATTTCCTAGTATGGTTCTTCATTGGCTGCATCGAAATAATGAAAGGGGATTGGGTACTGCCGTCGTGGAAGGTATTCGTAAAGCGACTCATGATTTTATCGTCGTGTTAGATGCCGATTTGCAACATCCACCTGAAATGATTCCGTCAATGATACAGGCGCTGAATCAGGGGGCAGATATCGTCATCCCAAGTCGCTTCGTGCCTGGTGGCAGTGATGGTGGTCTTAGTCCACTGCGTAAACTAGCATCGACAGCGGCAAGGTGGACCGCCAAAATTACTCTTCCTCGAATTCGCCTAATTACCGATCCAACCAGCGGGTTTTTTGCGTTTCGTCGTACGATTGTCGATGTAAATAAACTACACCCAATTGGGTGGAAGATCCTTTTAGAGATATTAGTGAAAGGTGATTATCAGCAAGTTAAGGAGCTTCCGTACTCATTTGCCACTCGAGAAAAAGGCGCGTCGAAATTTTCCATGAAGGAACAATGGAACTACCTAAGGCATTTGATTCAATTGATTCGACACGATCCTAGATCAGTTAGACCTTTTTTGTTTGCGGCTATCGGTGCAACGGGCGTAGCCGTGAATACCGGAGCATATCTGTTCAGCTTGCATGTTGGAGTTTCCCCCATGGTATCTAGTGCCGTGGCTGCCATTATCGCTATGATTAGCAATTTTGTACTTAATGATGAGATTACGTGGCGAACCGCAAGACGAGGTATGAAGCATATGCGAGCGCTGAAATTCTTTGCAACATCATGCCTTGGTGTCTTGATAAATCTTATCCTCCTGAATGTTGGGCTAACTGTTTGGAAATTAGATCCGCTTTGGGCAAATTGGCTAGGCATTGGAATGGCAAGCATAGGGAATTATCTCGTGAGCAATTATTGGACATGGAAATCAAACTCAGAGCAAAAGGAGGTTATCGTATGAGAGTGATTCTTTTATCAGGTGGGGCTGGGAAGCGACTATGGCCGTTATCAGCGGGAAATCTGCCTAAGCAATTTTATCCCTTGTTCAGAGATGTGGATGGTCAAACGATGAGTATGATCCAGCGAATCTGGAAGCAATTGCATCGGACGGGACTCTACCGTGTGACCTCCATCTGTGCTGGGCAGGATCAAGTTGGACTGATACGAGAACAACTAGGCAATGTATCCATCATACAAGAGCCAAGGAGAAGAGATACTTTTGCAGCTATCGCCCTGTCCGCCTTGGCTTCTGCAGCGTATTATGAAATGCGAGATGAAGAATCCTTACTTGTCTTACCTGCCGATCACTTGGCCGACGATGAATTTTATCGAGAGGCATCCAAACTGACTGTCGCTTTGCGATATTCGCGAGCCGATTTGGCTGTTTTAGGTATCCGGCCTGATAGTGTGCGGACGAAATATGGCTATTTATTGCCTGGTCATGTTACCGCAGCTGGAACCACAATCGACGGCTTTTTTGAAAAACCATCGGCATTATCTGCGGAACGGCTAGTACAAGCCGGTGCACTTTGGAATGCGGGCGTTTATTGCTTTACGATAGGCTATCTTAAGCAGACCCTGAAGGCCTTAGGATATCCGGCAAACTATCGGGAACTGCTGGATCATTACGATGAACTACCTGTCGCCAGTTTCGATAAAGTCATAGCAGAGAAAGCGGAACACATCATTGCTAAAACCTACGTGGGAAGTTGGACCGATCTTGGGACCTGGGATGCATTTTTGGCTGCTGGTGATTTGGGATCTCATGGACAAACTGTAATGCATGACTGCGAACAGACTCGTATCATGAATGATTTACCCGTGCCTATTATTGCAAATGGGCTTCAGGGTATCGTTGTCGTGGCCACTAAGGATGGCATTCTTGTTACTTCTAATGCGGCAGCAGATTCCATTAAAGAGGCATTGCAAATGACCGGATGAAGTAAATTTCTGGCGACGACTACATGCGAAATGCTTTGTCCATAAGTTGGGTTAATTCTTCAGCTGAAGGCCTTGCATAGCGCCTGGTCACGTTGATATCAGCATGCCCAGCTAAGGTTGCCACAGCGGGCAGATCAATGCCAGAAGAAACAAGGGACCGGCAAAAGGTATGTCGTAATGCATGAGGATGTGTACCGAATTTAGCCAAAAGTTTTTGCACGGTATTGATCCGGATTCGCTGTTTGCGATTGCTCAAAAAAAGGGGGCCCGATTGTCTTCCCTCAAGATTTTTATGCATCCAATATCGAGTGTCGGCAGGGAGAGGAACAATTCTTTCCCTTGATCCTTTTCCAACCACACGTAAGGTCCCTCCCCGATCGGATAATTGGAGATCCTCGACATTCAATCCCACGAGTTCATGTACGCGCAATCCTGTCTGGAGAAGCATGTAAACGATAGCAATGTCCCGATTCTTAGCGGTTCGTTCAACGGAGCGTAGCAATTGATTGCGTTCATTGCGATTTAGAGATTTCACTGGTTGATCCATAAGCCTAGGAGGTTTCACAATACGCAGATCGTTGACCGCCTGAGATTGGTTAGTAGCATGGCACCAGCTGCGAATGGCTGCGAACACCTTGTTAATGGTTGTGGCCGCTTTGTGCTGATCGGAAAGTTGTCCAAGATACATTTGGACATCTGCCCTGGTCAAAGCATCGAGAGAGCCACCAGTGGCCACAAGAGCCTCCTCAAAACGCCTAAGCTCACGACCGTAGGTTTGTTTGGTATTATCGGATAGCTTGGCTAGAAAATCATCGAGAGAAACCTGATTTAGTTCCATGTAATTATTTTCGCCCCTTAATCCCTTTGCTGATGTGGATATGTGGTCACGTTCTAGCTCTATTATTACATAGAAGTCTAGTTCTGTATAAATATCATTCTTTATTGGCATGAGATTTTTAACTTCCTGTTTACTCATGAAGGTTCGACAAACTATAGTCTTATGTTGTTTATTCACAAAAAATTAACTAACAAGTCCTACAATAATTAAAAAATTATTTTTTATCTATATGTAGCGTAGAGTATATACCCAAACGAATGTAAATGCGCTATATGTATAGAGATGCCTGTTATATTCAGATTCAGCCTAAATTGACACCCCTAAGGGAGTTGAATATAATAGCTTTAACAGAGCTCACCGCGCCTCTCGGCAACCCCGATGCGGACCAGGGTGGGACTTTTTTTATACGTGGTGATTCAATTGATAGAAGACGTGCCAGTTAAACGCCCCACTTCATTTTCCGAACAATTGGACATTATGCGTAGCCGCGGCTTATATATATCCGATCATAAAAATTCCTTAGCGATCTTAGAAAGAATAAATTACTATCGCCTTTCAGCATACACCCTCACGATCAAGAATAGGCAAACCGATATTTTTTTCGAAGGGACTAAATTTGAGGATATCTATGGTCTTTACGAATTTGATAGAAAGATCAGACATTTGTTGGTTGGTATTCTAGAGAGTATTGAAATTGCATTTAGGACATGTGTAGCCTACGATTTGGCGCATGCATTCGGCTCATTAGGATATATGCAAGGGGAAAATTTTGTCGATGAATCCTTCCATGCGAATTTGCTCTCAGAATTAGAAAAATCGAAATCAAAAAATCAAGAAGTATTCATTGATCACCATAATAAAAAATATGGAGGGCAGTTTCCCATTTGGGTAGCTGTCGAATTGATGTCGTTTGGAACGATTTCAAAACTATATTCGAACCTCCAGGATGGAGAAAAGCAGCGGATTGCAAAAAAATATTATGGGACTTCCCCCGCCTATTTGACAACATGGATACATACAGCTGTATACATTAGGAATATCTGTGCGCATTATGGGAGGTTATATAATAAATCCCTTAAAGTTAGCCCGAAATTGCATAAGAGGAATAAAAAATTACGCCTCAATAAGTCGTTGTTTTCGGCAATATTTGTTTTTCGTGAGTTATGTCGATCGACTGACGAATGGAATAATTTTGTGACTAATCTTGATGCGATAATTGATCAGTATTCGTGCGTAATCGACTTACCTAAAATCGGCTTTCCTACAGAGTGGGAGAAAGCGCTCCGACAGCAAATGAACTGTTGATTCCTCAAATATCGGATATGGGTATAAAAATTCAATGAGAAAATCGAGTCATTATCGAATATGTTTTTATTCAATTTGACCTTGGCTCTTCGCTAAAACGAAAGCCCACTGTGATCGATCAGCTACAATGAAAGCTACAATTTGTTTAATACTTATCAGTTTTTTTAGGACTTTACACCCAACCATTTGGCGCAATCATGCGTAATTAAGTGACTGTGATCGGGCGGTAATTGATAAAAACCGAACTTGGGAGCAGGAGGTCACAGGTTCGAATCCTGTAACTCCGACCATAAAAATGACTTAATATAGCATACAAAAAAGCTTCTAGATTGGAAATAATCTGGTGGCTTTTTTGTATGCGTTATGAATTTGTTCCTTGCTGTTTATTTTATATATCATAGATTGATTATTGCCTGATTTTTTGCTACAACAGCTGACCCATCTCCATAGCACCAATTGCTTTCTATGCGACTCTTACAACACGACAGGTGGTGGTGCTACATCGTTAACCGCCTAAGTATTGTTAATGCTTACTCCAGTTTTGCTCAAGGATTTTGTAGTATGACAATAACTAGAATGGCCGGTGACACAATAAGATCAAAGGTTGGTGTGTGACATTGGCTAAAGGAAGTCAGCGTAAAAATAAATCCG
>JAKADF010000068.1 GCA_021820805.1 Bacillota bacterium | reverse complement strand
GTCCCGATACCCGGTCTGTCTGAAAGTTCAAGATAACCGTTTTTCACTTGAAGGGGATGAGTTAAAATGTCATCTGCCCAATCGACATTAAATTCGTCAAAGATTTCATGAATGTAGAAATTCGGAGTTGCCATATTTAAATGAGCACACACGATAGAGCAGATAGGCCCTTGCGCACTGTGAGGAGCTGTTACGCCATTCGCTGCATGAACCATACTAGCCACTTGTTTAGCAGCAGAAATCCCCATGTATTGGGGCTCAAGTTGAACAATATGTACCGCATCGTGCTTTAACAGCTCTGAGAATTGTTCCCTGCAATAATAATCTTCTCCACATGCAATCGGAACGGGACTGCGTTTTGCAACCTCTATCATCGATGAAAGTTTTTGCGGCGGTACTGGAGTCTCGAACCACGCTGGGCGGAATGGAGCAATTGCATCCGCAAACTGAAGTGCAGTCGCAACGCTGAATCGATTATGTCCTTCAATCATTATGTCTACATCTGGGCCAACAGCATCACGTACGGCTTGAATGATTTCCAGTGCTAAACTAAATTCTTTTGGCTCAACAGTTCTCCATGCATTTCCAAACGGATCAAATTTGAGTGCTGTATAACCCTTCCCTACTACAGCTTTTGCTCTTTCATGGAAGAACTCAGGCGTACGTGGCCCTCGATACCAGCCATTTGCATATACACGAATTTTATCATGACATTTTCCGCCAAGGAGCTTATAAAGTGGTTGACCTGTAACTTTACCCATGATGTCCCAACATGCGGTTTCAATCGCTGCAAGAGCAGCACCTTGAATTTGACCACCATCAGAAAAAGCATCCCTGAACAACTTTAGAGAAATAGCTTCTACATCAAATGGATCCATCCCAATAACAAAGCCTTCTAATTCGTGAATAGCAGATTCTACTGTTTTCGCGAAGCAATTAAGCGTTCCCTCACCGATGCCGTATACGCCTTCATCTGTATGAACTCTTGCAAACAGCCAATTTCTCCATGGATTTCCGGCAATGAATGTTTCAATATTTGTAATTTTCATATTAGATATTAGTCCTCCTTAGTTATCATGAGTTGTAATGTTTTTTACTTGCAGTTGCTTCACTTCACCTCCCTTAATTCGTACTGTAGGCCGTTTATTTTAAGTAAATTTTTCCTGACCGAGCCAATTTGTGCCTTGTTCATTCCACAAGCACATGATGTGGTCAGTAAAGACTTTCTTTGCAGCTTCTACATCCCCCGCTTTTAAAACACTCAAAAGCTCTTCATGCTGAGAGACCACAATTGAATGATTTTCCGAGAAATATGTGGGATGCATCAGTGTTATAAACCGCCTTACATGGCCAATGAGGGCGTTCCAAATTCGAATATAAACCTCGATTCCTGACCATCCCACAATAAGGCTGTGAAATTGAATATCAAGACCGGACTGTATAACATAGGACTTATCATCTTCAAGCTCTTTCATTTGACGAACAATATAACTAAGCTCTTCAAAGTGGTGATTGTTTAGCCTTGGCACAACAATATTAAGTACATTTGACTCAATCTGTGTCCTAAGCAAGAAGGTATGATAGATTTCCTTTAATACTAAATCTGAAACATAGGCTCCTTTGTACTTAATCGTACGAACCAACCCTTCTTCCTCAAGTCCTCGCAGAGCCTCTCGCACGGGCACTTGGCTAATGCCGAATGTTCGGGCAATTTCAGTCTCAACAATCCGCTGGCCAGGTTGTAATTCACCAGTTAGAATCCACTCTCGAATTCTTTCCTTAACCTCATCTTTTAAAGAGCTGACTTCAAGTCTTTGTCTAGACCACATGGCCACTGAACCTTTCTTATAATCACGATAATCGATTATATATAATCTATTATATAAGATATCCCCATTTTCACAATACTAATTAGTTATTATTCTGAAAGAAAACCCTGTTTCGGGAATTTGGTTAACAAGTACTTAGGATGATTTATGCATCTTCAAAATTTTAGAAGTTTCTGGAACAGATTCAGCGTTTAGTCCTTTTTACTACAGGACCAAACAAAAATGCTGAAAGCTGTCCCAACCTATCTCTACACGCTAATTGAAATACCAGTTATGAATGAGCAGCACCGCCAAGGAGTGCGGCACGTACACTTTCATCTTTGATAAGATTTTCAGAGGTGTCAACTCGAACAACTTTTCCTGTTTCGAGCAGATATGCCCGGTGTGAAATACGCAAACTAAGGCTTGCATTCTGTTCCACTAAAAGAATCGTAACGCCTTGTTGATTAATTTTTTTGACCGTTTCGAACACTTGCTTGACAATAACCGGAGCCAATCCTAAAGATGGTTCATCTAACATCAGAATTCGTGGACTTGCCATAAGCCCGCGTCCGATTGCTAACATTTGTTGCTGCCCGCCGCTTAGTGACCAACCTAACTGATTAAACAAACGTTTCAAATCAGGGAATATATCCAGCACTCGTTCTATGCCTTGATCTATTTCCTGACGTTTCATCTTCTGATTGGAAGTACCCATAATCAAGTTCTCGTGAACAGTTAATCCTGGAAATATCCTTCGCCCTTCCGGAACATGCACAATGTGACGCCTCACAATGTCCTCAGGCTGCATTCTGTCTATCCGTTGTCCATCAAACTCAATGGTTCCCTTTGACGGATGAATCAGGCCGGAAATCGTTTTTAATGTCGTTGATTTCCCCGCTCCATTCACTCCAAGTAATGTAACAATTTCACCAGCGTTTACTTCCACGTCTATGTCATGGAGAGCGATTACCTGTCCGTAACGGGATTCAATATGATTTACACTAAGCAAGGTCATAGTCGGAATCATCCCCCAGGTAAGCTTTAATAACTTCAGGATCTCGTAAAACACTTTGCACAGATCCTTCACCAATCTTCTTGCCAAAGTCCATAACATACGCCTGTGTTGCAACGTTTGTTACAAATGACATATCGTGTTCAATTAGCACGATTGTTAACCCCAAGTCGTGCAGCCGGTATATAATTTCCGACAACGACTTTGTTTCTTCAGGATTCATACCTGCAGCCGGCTCGTCTAATAACAATATTTCAGGTCCAGCTACCATTGCTCTTGCAATTTCTACAATTCTTTGTTGACCATAAGGAAGATTCTTAGCCTTCTCATTCATTCGCGTGAATCCGAGTAATTCTAGTGCCTCTCTTGCACGCTCTTTTGCTACTTTTTCTTCTAAATAACCTTTGCGTCTAGACAAGAGTGTCCCGACAAGTCCAACAGAGCCTTTTGGGTAATATCCCACTACAACATTTTCGAGTGCAGTCAGTTCCGGGAACAGCCGTATATTTTGATACGTTCTCGCAATTCCAAGACGATTTACTTCGTGAGGCTTCTTGTTTGTAATATTTTTCCCTCTATAAGATATTGTACCGTCCGTCGCATCGTATATGCCGCTTAGTACGTTTAGAACTGTTGTCTTTCCAGATCCATTTGGTCCTATCAGAACCACAACGTCTCCTTTGCGAACCTTAAAACTCATGCCGTTGACCGCTTTTACGCCGCCAAAATGCTTATGCAAATTTTCAACTTCCAGGATAACCTCGTCTGTAGCTTGCGGGTGCTTGGTACGGTTAACCGGAGTTTGCAGCAACTGTACATCCGCCATTTCCATTTTATCGCCTTTTCTGAACACTCGGAGCGCAGCTTTAACCCCACGAACCAATAAGCCCCATAGACCTTCCGGCAAAAATAAAATAACGACAATTACCAAGAAGCCATATACCGCAATGTAGTACTGTTGCAAAAATCGCAACCACTCCGGCAAAAACGTCAACAAAACGGCTCCTAGAATCGTCCCAATAATTGATTCTTGCCCGCCGACCAGAACCATCGAGAAGAACAAAACAGACTGATCAAATGTATAGATATTCGGACTAATATAGAGCGCACCAGATGCATACAAAGCACCGCCCAGACCACCAAGACCTGCACTGACTGAGAATGCAAGAACCTTTGCCCAAAATAGGTTGATTCCCGCCGCAGACGCAGCAATTTCATCTTCTCTTAATGCGAGAAGTGCACTGCCCATTCGAGAATTACGCAATCGATAGACAACATAAACCGCGATCATCAAAAACACTACTATTAACCAGTAAAAGTTTCTATCATCCGTAAAACTAAGTCCACCAATTTGAGGCCTTGGTATATTGGAAACACCGTCAGCACCGCCAGTGAATGATTTCCAATTGTTCAACACCAAACTGATAATCGTTTGAAAGCCGATTGTAACAAGTGCCAGATAATGCGTAGTTAAGCGCAGTGAGATTGCCCCAAGAAACAATCCGAATAGAGTCGCCACTATAATTGCCGCCAAAAACGCAGGCCAGAACGACCAGTGATACTTAACAGTTAAAATTGCCAACGTATAAGATCCCAGCCCATAGAATGCTGCTTGAGCTAGGGATATTTGCCCAGAGTATCCCAATAGAACAGTTAGTCCAAGAGTCGCAATCGCATACGATACTGACAGAATTGCCAAAGTGAGATAATATCCGCCGATTCTTCCACTTGGTAAAAGAAAAGGCAAGATAAAGCAGAGAATAACGAACGGCGAAAACTTAAATGTTTGTTTGGCTATGCCCATGCCGGACTCCCTTTCACAAGAATAATTTCGGTGCCTGTTCAAACTTTCTGCGATACTTTTTCACCAAACAAACCGTACGGTCTGAAAATAAGGAAGAGCACGAGAACAATGAACGCAAACGCATCTCTGTATTCTCCTGAAATATAGGCGCCGCCAAAGGTTTCTATTAGACCGATGGCAAGTCCACCAATAATTGCCCCTTTAACACTGCTGAATCCACCTACAATCGATGCAGCAAATGCTTTTAACGCTATCATGGCACCCATGGTTGGCGTAACCCAGTATACCGGTGCAATCAAAATTCCTGCCAAACCTCCGAGACCTGTGCTTAATGCAAAGATTAGCGCATTCATGCGCGAAACCCGTATGCCCATTAGTCGCGCCGTATTCGGATCTTGAGCAGTAGCTTGCATTTGTTTCCCAAGCTTTGTTCTCTCAAAAAACCAATTTAATAGGGCTACCATAATCGCAGTAATTACAATTATCAGCAAATATTGTGGATAGACATGGACCCCAGCTAAGGTAATAGATTGAGCTTTAAAAACCCCTGGCAGTTGCATGGGAATAGGGCCGTAAATAATCAAAAATAAGTGTTCAAGGAAAATCGAGCCGCCAACAGTGGCAATCATCACAGGCAGAAAGTTGCGAGGCCTGTTACGAACCGGCTGGTATATGCCGAGTTGAAATATATATCCAGCAGCACCTGCTAGAACAACCGCGATAATAAGCGCAACAAACCAGGAGACATGCAATCCTATAACGAGTGTAACCATGAAGTATGCGCCAATCATAGCAAAGTCACCTTGAGCAAAATTGACAACATTCACTGATGTATACACAAGCACGAAACCTAGCGCAACCAAGGCGTAAATGCTCCCCACAGCCAGGCCAGTTATTAATAATTGAAGGAACTCCACAAACACGCCTCCTCGAATCACTAGGCCCGGACGGCGGAAACGAATCCGTCGTCCTACCTGTTCATAAAAATCTTATTTATCGAAGCTTACGTATTTAATTGTGTTTACTTTCTCATTGTCAATCTTCACAACTGTGTAACCATGCAAACCGTCACCATTGCTGTCAAAGTTATAGGTTCCTTCAACGCCACTGTATCCTTGAACGGCTAGGATTCCCTTTCGAATTGCGTTTGGATCCGTCCCGTCTTTCTGAATGACCTGCGCCAACACGTTTACAGCATCGTCAACCCATCCGGCGAACAGGTCCGGTGTTTGTTTATACTTCGCTTCAAAGGCTTTAGTAAACGCTTTAGCTGTGTCACTGCTGTCTGTCACAAAGTCAGAAACACCATATGTTCCATTGACAGCGCTTCCAGCCAGCTGAATACATACTGCTGTTGCAATCGATGGAGAACCTATTACCTTCATATTCAAGCCTAATTGTTTAAACTGACGCAACATTTGCGCCTCGTCTTCTGCATTTGTCATATACGTTGCAAGAGTATCGGCACCTGAAGATTTAATATTCTCTAAAAATGAAGTATAGTCTTTTGTTGCTGTTGTATAACCTTGGTCACTTACAACCGAAGCTCCATCTTTTTGTAAAGCCGCTTTTAATAAATCATTGCCGGCTGAGCCAAAGGCATCCGTGTCGTACAATATCGCAACTTTCTTACTTTGCAAATTCTGCGTCGCATAACTTGCCATAACTTGAGATGCATAGCTGTCATTTGGACGAAAACGAAATACCCACTGATTTCCGCTGTGTGTCAAAGTCGGATCTGTACCGCCAATCATGGTTGGGATTTTTGATTGAGCGATATAAGGTAATGTAGCATTAACAATCGTACTTCTAACCGAACCAATAATTGCTACGACATTTTGATTAGATGCAAGTTTCTGATATGCAGACACGCCAGCTTGATTTGAGCCTGCATCGTCCTCAACAATCAATTTTATTTTTTTACCATTGACGCCGCCATTTGCATTAATTGCATCAACAGCTAATTGAGCGCCTTCTTGTTTATGCTGACCGCTGAGAGCAGCCGGGCCAGTTAGGTCTGCTATCAATCCGATATCAATTTCACCAGAGCCGCCGCTTGAACTACTGCTGGAATTAGAACTAGAATTAGAACTTGCTCCATTCGACGAACTTCCGCTAGCTGAACCGCAAGCTGTAACAGTTGCCAACATACTTAGTGCAGCAATACCAGTACCCCATTTATGCCAATGCCCTTTCATCTTTTAACCCCCTTTTAAACATAAAAAGACCTCGTTCATTAAGATATTGAGTTTTGCTAAAAAAACAAAGAGTTTTATCACCTCCGAAGTATTCACAAACAGAAGAATCTAAATTGTCTAAATTTAAAGCAAGTACTATGCCACCTTATCTCAGAGTTTGTGTATCAGCAGCTAAATTAGTCTTTTTTGACTACTAAAAATGCTGGGATAATTCTTGTACTTTCCACGAGATAAAGCGCGTTCTTATATATAAACGATTATTTAAATTTAAGTAATGATTTAATCGATTATAAAGAACATGAGAAAAAGTTACGTTTGACAAAATGAAACAACCACCTGACAATACTGAATCATCGTGTTGCAAATTGTATCGTTTATATAAAATAGGAGTTATTATGGAATCCAGCTTCAAAATTTTTCCGATTGAAATCATTTGATAATTCCATGAAGTTGAAAAATATATTATAGTAATTTAAACAGCCCAACTTCATTTCAAATATTGTCAACTAAAATTTATGGTTGTGTATGTTGCCATTTTACCCCTGCTTATCTTAACCTGCATGGATAGCTGAAGAGAATGGCTAATGGAGGGATAACAGTTGAGTATTGTTGCAGATTTGCAAAAAGTCCTATCACCAAACCAGGTATCCAGCAGCCAAAGCGTTCTGGAACATCATAGCAAAGACGAATCCTACCATACTCCAGTACTACCAGATGTGGTCGTATTTCCCGAGTCAACTGAAGATGTTGTTAAAATTGCTCGTTACGCCTCAGAGCATAAGGTACCTGTTATTCCGTTCGGCATGGGAAGTGGCCTTGAAGGGCACGTTGTACCTGTCAAACATGGAATTTCAGTCGATATGATGAGGATGAACAACATACTAGAAGTTCGACCTGATGATTTTTTAGTGTGTGTCGAGCCTGGGGTAACACGAATTCAACTAAACAATGAACTTAAACGGTACGGGCTATTTTTCCCTGTCGATCCCGGCGCTGATGCCTCCCTCGGCGGTATGGCATCGACTAACGCAAGTGGAACTACAGCTGTTCGTTATGGGACAATGAAAGATAATGTACGTTCTCTAGAAGTTGTACTAGCAGACGGAAGAGTAATGACAATTGGCTCCTTAGCAGCCAAATCCTCATCAGGATATAATCTTACGCCGCTCTTTGTTGGTTCTGAAGGAACACTAGGCATATTCACAAAGGTATGGTTAAAAATTGTTGGTGTACCGGAGTCTATAATAGCTGCTAGAGCAGAATTCCCCGATATTCAGAGTTGCGTTAATACATCCACAGCTATTGTTGGAGCAGGTATTCCAATTGCTCGTGTTGAACTTGTTGACGCACCGTTCATCGAGGCCGTAAATGCATTTAAACAAACAAATTATCACGTTGCACCTACATTATTCTTAGAGTTTCGAGGAACCGAAAAAGGAATCGGGAGCGATGTCGAACTAGCACAAGAAATCTCCCGGGATGCTGGCTGTACAGGTTTTGAATTTGTTACAAGCGAACAAGAGCGCAACCGTTTATGGGAAGCTAGACACTCTGCAGCCTATGCATTTAATCACCAACATCCAGGTTGTGGTCACATGGCAACTGACGTGTGTGTACCTTTATCGAAACTGCCCGAAGCAGTTACAAGGGCAAAAAGACTTTTAAATGAAAAAGGCGTGCATGGTGCTATCATCGGCCACGTTGGAGATGGGAACTTCCATGTCAGTATAGCCGTAAATCGCGACGATGAAGAAAATATGCGGCAGGCATACGAGTTTAATGAGGCACTTGTCTATCATGCGCTAAGTCTTGGCGGAACTTGTACTGGAGAACATGGTGTAGGGCTTGGAAAACGTAAGTACCAAGAAGAGGAGCATGGCGTTTCGATTGAAGTAATGCGCTCTATTAAAGCTGCGCTCGACCCCCTGCACATTATGAACCCTGAAAAATTAATTGATCCAATTACTAAATAATAAATTCCCTCATACGTAAATAAATCATAAAAACGAGATCCAGGATTTTGTTCTGGATCTCGTTTTCTAAACAGCAATCTCAACTAAACCATTGTCCGCCGTTTACATCTATAATTTGCCCAGTAATATAATCCGCTAAAGAGGATGCTAGAAACAATATGGAGCCTGCTGTCTCTTCTGGAGTGCCTTCGCGATGGAGTGGAATCTGTTTGGCCCACGCACTGCGCATTTCAGGCGGTGAAAACCTGTCATGAAACGGCGTTGAAATTATCCCTGGGGCAACAGCATTCACCAATATGTTGTATTCAGCAAGGTCTTTAGCCATTCCCCTTGTAAGGGTTGCAACTCCGCCCTTAGATGTCGCATACACAAGGCTGCCAAGTCCGCCGCCATGTCTAGCTGCAATAGAAGTCAAATTAATAATTCTTCCGCCGCCCTGGGCCTTCATCATGGGTAATACTGCTTGACTTACTAGATACACTGATTTGAGGTTCACATCGATAACCCGCGTCCATAGTTCTTCATCCAACTCTTCGAATCTAGCCCTTTTTACAAGAGAGCCCGCATTATTCACGAGTATGTCAACGCGGCCAAATTCTGAACGAATTTCGTTAACCATCTGTTGAACTTGCAATTTGTCCGAAACATCCCCGCGAACAAGTAGAGTACGCTTTCCTAATTGTTCGATTTCATTTACTAGTTGATTCGCAGCATCAACACTTTCATTGCAATGAACTATGACATCAGCGCCGTGCTCTGCAAACATCTTTGCGGTCGCTCTGCCTATTCCGGTACTGCTGCCAGTAACAAATACGATTTTCCCCGAGAAGTCCATTTAAATTCCCCACCTATTTTAATTATTCAAATTAAAATCAACATATTTAAAAGATAAATTGATTAAAAGTTTAACTTGGAACAATGTTAGGATGACCAGCTAGAAAGCCACCATCAACAGGTAAACATGCTCCCGTAATAAAAGAAGCTTTTGATGATGCAAGAAAACATACAGCTTCAGCAATTTCTTCAGGCAATCCTAACCTTTGTTGTGGCGTTTTGGCCACTATTACATCACGATAATCGGGATTTTTCATAGCATTCGCAGTCATTTCTGTTTCAATATAGCCTGGGCTTACAGCATTAACTCGTATGTTATATTTCGCCCATTCTACTGCAAGGAGCCGTGTATATTGCAAAAGGGCTGCTTTAGAAGCCGCGTATGCACTTTGATTCGGTGTAACCACATGTGCCATCATTGAAGTGATGGTAACAATCGAACCTCCGCCTTTGTTTTTCATCGCTTCAATTACTGAACGACAAACACGATATGCTCCGGTTAAATTTATATCAAGAACTTTTTCCCATACATCTGCCGGATAAGATTCAGCAGGTTGTCTGTTGTTTACACCAGCACAGTAAACTAAACTGTCAATGCGGCCATAGGCGTTCACTGCTGTTTGAATAAATGTGTCAACTTGATTTTGATCTGCAACGTCTAGTGGAACAGCTATTGCTTCTCCCCCTGCGGATACAATATCATCGACTGCAGATTGAATCTGAGGTTTTGTTCGACTGCCAATTACAACTTTAGCACCATACTCCGCAAACTTATTCGCTATTGCCTTTCCAATTCCTCGACCGCCGCCGGCAACGGCAACTACCGTTCCAGATAACCCATTCATATTGATTACCTCCAAACTCGCATAGTATGGACACTAACGTAATTTCA
>JAKADF010000067.1 GCA_021820805.1 Bacillota bacterium | reverse complement strand
ATAACGAAAAACCTCAGATATTTTAGCTGGGCTATGACTACCCAGTGTGAGCTCAGGGATCGGCATCTTTGCGTACCACATGTTAAGAAATCCATCCCGCTCGAGAACCTCGAAAATGCCATGTAGGACAGCTTCCTCCACAGTCCCTCCGATTGCGCATCCATTAGATGATTCCGTAATGAACCGCTTCTTATCGGCCGTTGGTCCATAATAGGCAATCTGCTCCGGAATGAGTACTGACTTATTATATTTTGTCGAGTACGCCCAAACAAAGGAATACTTCTTCTCTTCATCGAAAGGTTCAAGGAAACGATTGGACGACTGAAACAAATCACGGGTGTGCAACCCGAACTGTGACGGGTGTACGGCGATGTCTTTGAATTCCGAATACTTGCCAAGAACGACAGGACGTCGATTCACCGCCTGAAATCCGCAGCTTCGCTCCAACACTTCAAGTATTGCGGATTGCTTCGCATCGACGATGGATAAACCCGAGCCATACCCAGCAATATCAGCGCCAGCAGGGGTATATATATAAGCATCCGCCTGCACATAACGCTCTCCATTCCAAAACTCATTTACAGCTGAAATATAACCTACCTTGGTATGCACGAACAACTCTTCTAAACGCTTGAAATCCACAGTTTCAACTCTTAACGTTTCCAAATCGTTTATGATATGAGATTCGAATTGCAGTTTTGCAAGAACGGGATCGTCATTTGGCATAAGGTTACATCGAGGACAATCGTGACTCGGGACAAGCCGCACCCACTCGATGTGCCCCTCTTGGTCGTACACACCAACTTTCCCTTTGGAGTTTGGGGACGTCGGGGATTCCAAAGTAATGGACCGTATCTCTTCGGTTACGATGTCTCCCAGTGTTAAGAGGTCTGATTGAGACATCTCCAGAGGTTCCGCCGTGCTGCCATCTTGTGGGTTAAAAATAATACTTAGCAGACTGCGTTCGAAAGTATTTTCCCACCGCAACTGCAGACAAGTCACGCAACCAGGTATTTCTGGAGTCTCCAGTGGACCCAGGAGAACTGTCGATCCCCTGCCAAGCACAGATAAGACCCTGAGTTTTAAATCCCTACACTTTTTAAGCACCAAGTGCTCGAATTCAGAAGACATATCCGATGCTAAAATGACAAGTTTTGGACAGTATTCTTCTAGATCATCAAGTGCACAGTTGTGGACCATATGAAATTCACTCGTTTGACTGTACTTTTCGCACCAAGTGTCAATGATTTGTTTACCCAATACAGAATCATTGTAAAATATAACAATATTCATTGTATCCCCCTCATCATCACACATGACATGGTCTTCACACACAATACGAAATTCGTTTTCCTCTTGTACCTTTCAGATTGAATATGACGATGCGGCAGGATTCGCTTCATGTTAGAGCCTGCAGTTTTGCTTCTTCATATGGGTAATAGAAATGGAATTTCAACTTCATTTTAGATGCCCTCCAGGAAACCCAAATCCGCTGCTCAGGGCGATATACGCCCGATAACGCGATTCCATTTTAATCAGACTCGATAACCTCTTTTATGTTGCATTAATCCCTTGAAGGAACAGCAGCCGTAACGGTTGCATTCAGGAACGAAAGCATACCTGTACAAAGGAAAAAGATGTCCATAAAAGAGGACACCTTTTTCCTTTGCGGATACTTCGGATACGCTCATTGGGCAGTTGTATTACATTTTCATTTAATGCTTAGGAATTTGTCCTTCCGAAGGACATATGACTTAGACAATTCGCCTATTCTCCTCACCAAAAGCAAAAGAACTGACCAATTTGGGCTATTTCACCATGTCATTTGTCCTTGTAAGGGACAAGTATCTATCCATAACTGTATAAAGTGAACCAGAAAGGAGGGGAACATTAATGTACGGAGCATTTGGTGGATACACTCGCTGGGCAGTTGTATTTCTCATCATCTTTGTTCTGTTCATCCTGATTGTGCCGTATGGCATGGGTGCTGCTGCAGGTAGCTGCGCTGGTGGCGCCTACTAATTCTACGACTACCGTGAAAAGAAGGGGCGTTCCTGTATGGAACGTCCTTTCTGAATTTTTGCATCAGCTTTTAATACTCTTGCCCGATTCCAATGCAACAGGGACTCATGTGGCAATCGCATGAGTCCCTAACAAAGTCGACGTGGAAATGAACTAGATGCCCTCTACACTTCCATGGTCCATCCAAAAGTATCTGGTACCATTCCCGATTGAATACCGGTCAGTTTGTCGTACAGATGCCTCCACACACTACTGTCATCTTGATAATTCAGTGAGATTTCTTTGTCTTGCCACTGAAGTTGTCCAATTGGGGAAATCACGGCAGCTGTACCCGTTCCGAAAGCTTCCTCCAATTTTCCAGCTTGGTACGCATCGTAAACTTCCTGAATTGACAGAGCGCGCTCGACAACAGGAATACCCTGCTTCTGAAGGAGATGAATAACGGAATTGCGCGTGATCCCTTCCAAAATACTTCCAGACAATGCAGGCGTGATAACTTGCCCATCGATTTTAAAGAAGACGTTCATACTTCCAACTTCTTCGATGAATTTGTGCTCAATAGCGTCCAGCCACAGTACTTGCGAAAATCCCTTCTCGCCCGCTTGCTCTTGTGCCAGAAGCCCGGAAGCATAGTTTCCAGCGGTCTTCGCTGCACCTGTACCTCCACGAACCGCGCGGACAAACTGATCTTCCACATAAATTTTTACCGGACGAATTCCTTCTTTGTAATAGGAGCCTACCGGTGAAAGAATAACCACGAAACGGTACTGTGTGGACGGATGAACACCGAGATGTGGCTCTGTAGCAAAAACAAAAGGACGGATATACAGGGAAGTACCAACAGCTGAAGGTACCCAATCACGGTCTATGCAAACTAATTGCCGAATCGCTTCCAGCACTACTTCTGAATCCATCTGAGGTATGCTTAACCGTTCGTTGGATAAATTCAAACGACGGATATTTCTGTCTGGACGAAACAACAATACACGTCCATCTTTTGTTCGATAGGCTTTCAATCCCTCAAAAATAGACTGTCCGTAATGAAGCACTTTCGCTGCTGGATGTAATGAAATATTTTGAAACGGTACGATTTTGGGCTGATGCCACCCTTTACCTTGTGTGTAATCCATAATAAACATGTGGTCTGTAAAATAATTCCCGAACCCTAGGTTGCTGGCATCCGGTTTTGGCGCACATGTCTCACTACGAACAACTTCAATCTCTATGGTCACATTGATGCATCTCCTCGCTGTATCAAAACTCTTCCTCACTCAACTAAAGTAATTCATGGAGTGTCTCATTTCAATAGATTGAAGACAACAGTTACGAAAATGAAGACATAAACAAAAACAAAATAGAAAACTGGATAGAAAATTTATTCCCCATTCTCGATAATTTTCTGCCCCCGTCTTGCTGCAGGGCACTGGTGACCAAAGTGTAATTTGGCAGACGGTTCAGGATGTGGCAAACCAAATGAAACTTCAGCACAAAAATGTAAACTTCCAACCTCAAATTACTAGTAATTCAGAAAACTCAATAAAGCTCTTCGGCATTTCCCACAATCACTTAGTTGTTTGAATGAAAACGACGAAAGCGCAAAAAATAGCGGAGGCTTTATAAAAGGAGGGCTATTGTTTTGAAAAGCACAAAAGCACAGCGCATCGCCAATACCATTCAAAACACTTTGGAGAATATGCAAGAAGAAGAGAACAAAATCTCGGACAATTCAGAACAACTAGGTTCTAACAGCGTTCTTTTCATGCAAAAAGAGAATGAACGGCGAGAAAATGCAGTTGAAGGTCTTCGCAAGAAATTAGATGAGTTAAATGGTTAAAAAACACAAAAAAGGTGCCCGGCCTATGTCGAGCACCTTTTAAACCGTTGTTCCAACAACGTCTTGTAATCGGGACACCGAGGAGCAACAACAATTTATCCGAAAACAGCCTTATTCAAAAAACAAAACTAAGGTTGACAAGCGAACGAACGCAGAACATGAGTAGCTCAAACAAAGTGATCCAAAGGGGTTAGATTGAGAAGAAAGTAATTGAAGATACAAACTCATATCAGTTCGAAAAGTTTGTGGAAGGTTATCGTTTACCTTCGTGTGACTTCCCAAATCGCCGCGCAATTTTCTGGCTGACTTCTGATAGCCACATATACAGCCCGATTTTGCCAAGGAATTGAAGTATGGGTTGTATGGTCAAAAAGACTGAAATCATAAGGAACGCAATGATTCCCAACAAAATGACGAGGATAGACAATAAAACTATCAGTATAATCAACAGGACGTGCATTGAACCACTCCCCTAACTTATTCATACCGCAATTTGAGCAAGAAGAGTGCTGCATCAAAATACGTTTGGAGGATTTGACTTTTATTTGCTCTTCCCTTGATTCAGACTTTGTAAGCTTTGTGGCACATCCGATTCGTTCCCTGCAACTTTTGTTGCAATCGGTGTAAAACCATCCTTCATAAGAATGTCGTGTCCATCTCCAGACACCATGTATTTCACAAATTCTTCTGCGCCCGTTTCATTCGATGCGGTGTTTGGAATCGTAATTGTAAAGACAATCGGGGCACCCTTTTCAACTTTTCCATCCTTGCTTTCAAAGCTTACCTTGCCGTACTCCTTTGCCAGTTTCGCATTCCCAAGATTGATTTGATCCGGTAGCGTTATATACGGTGTTCCCCATTCGACAGCTTCATGCTTGTAGGCAATAATGGCATCAACCTGCCCTGAAGTAAGTTGCGCGAGTAAGGACTCTTCTGGGAATACCTGATTCGGGTTTTCATTTGAACCAAGTATTTGCTTAGCTAGATTAGGTTGGTGGTAATAATTAGATGCAAGTTCGCACATGAAAATTGTATCTGTACCCTTCGGATCGAGTAATGGATCCGTTCTGCCAAGCCTAAATCCTTTTTCTTCAAGTACCTGATACCACGGAACTTGACCTTTTGCAGCAGCATCGAGTTTCTCTTTGAATTGGCTCTTCGGAGAATAAGCAATTACGAGCTCGTCTTCTGCAAGTGTCATGTACCACTTAACAATATTATGGTTGTTGCTTCCCATAAGAAGCTTCCCAAATACGTCAGGGGAAGCGCTGATGAATACATCGGGTTGTGAGAGACCTGAGCGGATCATTTGGGCAAGCGCTGTAGAACCCTTTCCTTCCCCCTGAAAAGCAAGTCCAAACTGCTGGTTCACGCTTGGTCGGATTTTCTGTTCCATCACTTTAGTCATGGAACCTGCATAAAGCACAGACAACGGCTTTACTGCGTTCTGTTTTTGCGTATTGCCTATACCGTTCGTTGCTGTTTGATTGGTTACTCCACAACCTGCTACCGTAACCAGAGAAATGACGGACAGTGCGAGCATCAGCAATTTTTTCACAAACAAACACCCTTTCAAGAAACAACAGTGCCCATACGCTCTAAATCGTATGGACCGAAGGAACCAAGTTCTGTCCGAAATACATCAGAGTATAAAGTCTCAAGGAAAACCTGAACTGCATCCGTTACCAAATACTGCTCTGGAACAATGAGCGAGCAGGATTCCTGTTGAATTGGCACAAACTCTAACCCATAAATTGCTGCTGCTCCTGCATGGCCGACCCCAACATCAGCAAGTCCGTTAGCAACCGCCTCAGCTACCGAAAGATGACCTGTAGCAACTGAGTCATAACCAGGTATTTTTTCGGGATCCGCTCCAAAATACCGCAGTTCTCTATCTAGTAACTCCCTTGCTCCAGCGCCTGCTTCACGGTTTATCAAACGGAAATGTCCGTTTGTTAGATCCTCGCCTCTATGAAATCCCTTAAGATTTCCTTTAGGCAGTATCCACCCAAGCTCAGCAGCAGCAAAGTGGTATCGCCGGTAAGGAAATGGCAGGTTTATTTCAAGGCCACCTGTTGCAGGGTAATGAACTGCTGCAATATGAGTAAATCCTTCTTCTAACTCCGCTAGAGCCCTTTTATTAGAAGCATTAAACCATACTCCTTGATGATGAGACGAAACTCTTTGTGTGTATTTAGCCAAAAGCCCTAAACCAAGGTCGCATCCCGAAACAAAAACCGTTTTCGATATAGACTCTGGAGATTGTAATAACCGCACTTCTGTTATCCCTTTATGTTCGGTAGAACTTTGAGCAATTCCGTGAACTGGGTTACTAATAGAATCCACAGTCTCTATGTATACTGGCCTGGCAACGAATTCATTGCGTATAGAGCTGACATACACTCTTGTCTGTGAATTCGTATTTCCATCCTTATTCCCAAATAACCTGGCTGGAATGATTGTTTCATTCTCCCAAAACAGATTCTCAACTGAAGACTGTAATACTCGACTAATCCGCAGTGCAACCATTGTGCTTGGGCAAACACGACCTGCCTCAATTAATCCAATCGACTGGCGGGTAACTCCTGCAAGTTGTGCTAATTCATCGCGAGTAAAACCTTTTTCAATACGAGCTTCACGAACACGATTTGGGAATTTCAAAAAAACGTCTCCCTAAAATTATATTTTCTTTCTTGAAAATATAATTTCATTCTAGGCTGAGTTTTATGGTTTGTCAATTTAACCGCGATGAATAAAGACAAGCGGTCGAATCAGACGATTTATGCTAAACTGGGACAAAGAATAAGCAAACTGTAAGGGGATTTTGAAACTGAAACTGATATCTTGGAATGTGAACGGATTACGTTCATGTGTAAACAAAGGATTTCAAGAGTATTTCAATCAGAACAAGGCGGATATATTCTGCCTCCAGGAAACAAAGCTGCAGGAAGGGCAAATCACACTGGAGTTAGGAGAAGAATACAAGCAGTACTGGAATTACGCTTTAAAAAAGGGGTACTCCGGAACTGCAGTATTTTCGAGGTTTACCCCTCTTTCGGTACGCTATGGGTTCGAGGATGAGACGGAACCTGAAGGTCGAATTATTACTCTTGAGTTTGAATCCTTCTACCTCGTTACTGTATATACACCCAATACAAAACGTGATTTGTCGAGACTTACATATCGAATGGAATGGGAAGATCGATTTCGAAGCTATCTGCTTCAACTTGACACATACAAACCCGTAATCATTTGCGGTGATCTAAATGTTGCCCATCAGGAAATTGACCTTAAGAATTCGAAAGGCAACCGCGGTAATTCCGGCTTTACAGAGGAAGAGCGAGAGAAGATGACTCTGCTTTTGAACTCAGGTTTCACTGACACTTTCAGATACCTTTATCCTGAACGTACTGATGCCTACTCCTGGTGGTCGAATATGCCGAAAGTGCGTGAGCGCAACATTGGATGGCGAATTGATTATTTTCTTGTTTCATCTAAACTGCGCTCCTTCATCGTCGACGCCAGCATAGATTCTCATGTTTTTGGAAGCGATCACTGCCCTGTTGTATTAGAAATGACTGAATTTTAATCTTCATACCTACCCCAGTTGTCATTTTGGAGTGAACTGCACTAAATGAAATTAAATATTTTTAATCGAATTGGCTTGACAATATATGTTATTAAAACGGCACTGTCGGCAGGGCTATCGTGGGAGGCAGCCTCCCTTGTCTCCCATAATCAATACCCATACTTTGCAGCACTCGGTGCGATTCTTACAGTACAAGTGACAGTGGTTGATTCAATAAACAAAGCAATGCAGCGTGTGATTGGTATCATAGGCGGGGTTATCGTCAGTATCATAATAGGGCATTGGTTACCACTTAATGCCGGATCCATCACTCTTGTTGTACTAATCGGCATGGCTGTCTCAACCGGGTTACGATTAAGTCCGCAAATTATCTCCCAGGTAGCTGTAAGTTCCCTTCTGGTACTCGCATTTGGAAGTACACATGGTTATGCTGTTGACCGAATTATCGAGACCGTAATTGGTTGTGCCGTTGCAATTTCGTTAAATACAATACTAATCCCTCCAAACCCGATACCAAACGCTGAAAAACGTATTTTACACTTAAGTGAATACGCTTGTACCGTGCTCAATAATTTGGCCATCGCTTTTGAGGTACAAGCATTGAGACCCGTAGATATGCCCTATGTTCAAGAGCTTGTTGATGAAACCGAAAAAAGTTATCAGGCAGTCCGATTAGCAGCGCAAAGCTTGCGGTATAGTCCCTTTTTACGAAACAAACGTTCACGAGTGATTGCTTTGTCCAGAGTCATCAGAAGGTTTGAACGCATCACTATTCAAATTCGCGGAATTGCACGCGCACTGGTTGACCTTGGCCCAGAAGTTCAGCCAAATGACTATTTAATTGAAGCCATGAGATCCACAGCTACGTGTATTGGGCTAATTGCAGAACGGGAGATTTATGATTCGAACGAACTCAAAGAGGATCTGAAATTAAAACTTGAGAAAGCAAAAGAGCATCAAAACAAGTGTTTACTTGGCATCAAAGAAATCGAATCTTTGAACGAATTAACGAACTTGGGTAGCATTCTAACTGACTTGGGCCGAATCTTAACCGAGGTGAGCGGCAAAGGCCCCTTTATTACGATGAGGGAATAACTTTAATTCTCCTGCTATTTGGACACCTAGACAAAAGGTCATTACACCACCGACAGTATGTACATATCATACAGTAAGACGAGCCGAGTGGAGGTGAATGCGTATGTCTGCCAAACGGTACTTCAAAGCATACTCTAGTAGGAGCTTCGAGTCGAATATGGGACGCTGGATCACACTAGACACTAAGTTGGGAAATTTTCACGGGCAGGTCGAGCGTGTTTCCAACGATGCTGTCTTGCTCAAAATGCCAATCTCCAGCATGCCCCGACTCTTAAGTTACACCCCTTCGAACGCAGATATTGAACTTGCTGGCTACGGCTATTACCCACAGCCGTACCGAGTTTGCGGTTCGTGGTGGTGGTGCTGGTTCCCGTTGGTTATTATTTTGTTCGTTCCATTCTTTTGTTGGTAGTACACAATTATGACTGTTTTGGGCTCTGGCGAGCCCAAATTTTTTGCTACCCCATTATTTAAGCTAAGTCCTTAATGTTTTACAAAACTCATTTACAGCGGGTCTATTGGTTATTATTTGGGTACGAAAATGCAAGTTTGTGAAAGCGATGCTCCTCAGTTCATAGGATCAACAGTCAGATATGCGAAAAGGCGAAATTCCAGCAGCGAGCAAGACCATTAACTTGATTCTCGCTTTTTGACCGTTTAGACCATTACAAAAAATAACCCCAAGTTCGCGCAACTGTTTACCTCCGCCTTCGTAGCCATAAACATCCTGCACAAATCCGTTATAACAGCGCGACACCATCACAACTGGTATGTTTCGCAGTGTGAGCTTACGTATTGTCGGAATAATGGATGGAGGAACATTTCCTGCACCAAATGCCTCCAGTACAACCCCGTGAATGTGTTCATTTAAGAGGAATTGCAACCATGCTGGGTTCATGCCCGTAATTACCTTAATAACTGGAACCTGAGGCCCTCCCGACTCCTCGAACATTTCTGGTTGAACAGGGTATACTGATCTATGATTTGGCGGGCGATGAAACGTAACCTGTTTTTTCGTGATAACCCCAATTGGCCCATACTCTGGGGACTGAAACGTTGCAACATTACTCGTGTGTGTTTTAGTTACATCTTGTGCTCTGTGGATTTCATCATTGAAAACCACCATAGTACCACGACCACAACTACCTGCATCTGCTGCAACCTTTACAGATTGAACTAAATTTACCGGACCATCCGAACCTATCTCGTTACTTGAACGCATTGCCCCAGTAATCACTACAGGCTTGTCACCAGGTACAGTTAAGTTCAAAAAATACGCAGTTTCTTCCAACGTATCTGTACCATGTGTAACTACAACGCCTACAACATCGTCTTTATCCAAATGTGTACGAACAATATTCGATAGTTCACACATCATGGAAGGGGTCATATGTGGACTCGGTATGTTAAACAGATCTACCATTTCACATTGTGCGTACTGATGTAAAAGAGGGCTAACTAAATGGAGTGGCTGTGCAACTCCTGCCTTAACAGAATCGGTTTCTTCATCCAACTCCATCGCAATTGTGCCTCCGGTATTAATGATAATCACCTTTTTACGCTGTTCCATAATGGGTTAGCCCTCCGTGTCTATTGTTAGCCCATCTATTTACTGACAACACCTGATGTTAAAAAACGAGAACCAGCTATACCCGGGTGAGTCATTTCATACGGATTCAAGATTAGATCGAGTTTCTCTTGTGTTAAAACCCGATGTTCCAGGCAAAGTTCTCGAACTGAACGATGATTTTGTATAGCTTCATGAGCGATCTTTGCAGATAACTCATATCCAAGATAGGGACTTAGAGCAGTGATAATACCTACACTTTCATCTACATATCTCTTACACACATCAGTATTTGCCTCAATGCCATCCACACAATACTTTTTGAATACCTTAAATACCTGATTCATTATCGTCAAAGATTGTAACAGGTTAAATACGAGAACTGGTTCCATTACATTTAACTCTAATTGTCCCGCCTCTGATGCAAGACATATTGTGTGATCATTTCCAATGACCTGAAATGCGGTTTGGTTTACCACCTCACACATAACAGGGTTGACTTTCCCAGGCATAATTGAAGAGCCAGGTTGACGTTCAGGCAGGCTTATCTCATTTAAGCCTGTTCTGGGACCAGAAGCTAGAAGACGGAGATCATTTGCTATCTT
>JAKADF010000066.1 GCA_021820805.1 Bacillota bacterium | reverse complement strand
TGTACGGGTGTGTTTCTTGAAGAGTAGGTTTTTACGAATGCGTTCCCTTTTGGGCCGTCGCTAAATGGAAGGTAGGAATCGGCATAAATGTGTGGTATTGCGGCCATTTACAATAAATCTTCTACACTCAATTTCGGAGATTTAGCCAGTCACAAAAATTTGGTACAAACTATGATGAATTGTATGAGGCACCGCGGTCCAGATGGGGAAGGAATGTATTTAAGCCATCGTGTTGCACTTGGGATGGTTCGTTTGGCTATTGTAGGCGGAGATTCGGGAAAACAACCAATTTGGAATGAAGATCATACAATTGCTGTGATTTGTAACGGCGAAATTTATAATTATTCATCTTTACGTATTTTGCTAACGGAATCAGGTCACACATTTTCTACGAATTCAGATGTTGAAGTAATTGTTCATTTGTATGAACAGTTCCGGCTTGGCTGTCTTCAGCATTTGGAAGGGATTTTTGCATTTATATTGTGGGATAGTAAAACCGAGAGGTTGCTTGTAGCGCGAGATAGGATGGGTGTTAAGCCTCTCTATATGGCGGAATTCGAAAATAGTATTGCATTTGCCTCAGAAATGAGGGCAATTTTAACATTGCCCAAGGTCGACGCTAGTATTGATCAAGGCGGGTTTAGTGCATATAACTGCTTGCGTTTCGTGCCAGGAGATACGACAGTAGTCAGCGGAATTCGAAAGCTCAGGCCTGCAGAGTATATGGTAATTGAGGAAAATAGCATTGCTTCGGACTTCTACTGGAATCTTCAGCCAACATGTTCAGAACAGTCTCCAAAGATACATGTTCGACGGGAAAGAATAAAGGGACTGCGAGCTGCCTTGCTTGATGCGGTTGACAGTCAGTTTACATCTGAGGTAAAGTCGGGAATCTTACTCAGCGGTGGTATGGATTCAACGGCTCTCTTAGCGATACAGCGAAACTATATCACAAATGATCCGCATGCAATTACGGTATCTTTTGCTCGCCCTCACGATTCAACTCCAGAATCGGAATATAACGAAATTGAACAGGCCGCCAAAGTAGCAGGACTTTATGGTGCAGAGCATATTTTTGAACGTGTTACTGCACACGAGGTAATAGATTGTTTGCCAAAGATTGTAGCTGCACTTGATGAACCGGTGGCGGATCCAACTGCCATTCCCTTGTGGTTTGCTACTCGCTTGGCGAAGCAGGCGGGGTTAAAAGTAGTATACAGCGGAGAAGGCCTTGACGAGTTATTTAATGGGTATGAAGTATATAAGCAAGTGAATTGGCTAAAAAAAGCGAACTTAGTGCCGAAAAGTTTTCGAAGATTTGCCCTTGCAGCTGCATTAAAATTCGGTTTTCCCGGACAGGGCCTCTTGACACGTTCCTTGAATAAACCATCAAGTTGGTACAGGGGAGTCGGGCAAGTGTGTTCGTTTAAAGAACTGCAAGGCCTATTAAATGAGAAATATATAGGAAACCACGGAATTGTCGATCCGGTGGTGTATGTTGAACAAATACTTAACACGGTACAAGATCAAAGTGTTCTCAGCCAAATAACTAACTTTGACTTGGTGGCATGGCTTCCAGAGAATACCTTAGTTAAATCGGATAAAATTTCGATGGCAAATTCCATTGAACTGCGCGTGCCATTTCTAAATCGTCCAATTGTAGAATTTGCACTGCAGATGAGCGATAAAGAAAAACTGTATCGTAATCGAGGGAAGTGGGCTGTTCGTCAGGCACTTATAGGCCTTGTCCCCAATTCCATACTGCACGCCAAAAAGGCTGGGTTTCCGGTACCTTTAACTGCATGGATGTTTCACGAGTGGAAGGATTTTGCACAGTCGATATTATTGAATCCAAATGCTTTTATTCGGGATATTTATCGACCAAAGCAAATAGAGCAGCTATTCGCAGTTTCGCCATCCGGCAAACGTCGAGCTGCTCGTTTATTATGGACAATACTGTGCTTAGAACTTTGGTATCAACATGTGTATCGACCTGCATCCTTTGCAGCGAATCGCCATCAAATCAAACCATATAACAATGCTGCAGTGAATTAAAGGTATTTAGGGTTACTCTTCCGTTACAGAATCAAGTTGCTTTTTCGTGATTTTACTGTGAGATTCATGCCATTTGGCCGTTTGACTCTTGATTAGGATTGCTTGGGGAGATTCATGCTTAACACCAAGGTCTTGTTCAATTTTATTGGACACGTCTCGCGACTGTATCACTCGAACCATGATGTAGTCCATCTCATGGTGAGTAGTACTTTCGACGAAAGCTTGATACTCTCTCCAAGCATGTGCACTGATTGGACACCGGGTACTATGTTTAAATAAAAGTACGGGTTTTTGACTTGAGGATTTGAACACCTCGTCCCATTCCTCAATCGTTTGTATTTCTCTCTATTCAGCCATTGTTGCTCCTCCTTTCTTCTTATTAATATATTTTAGCCTTATATTTTAGCCCGCTGCACTCGAAATACAGTTATTCCAACAATGGTTCCATAGACAATAAACGCGAACAGCGTTGTTGCAATTCCACCAAACTGCAGCCATGATGGTTGAATCAATCCGCTCATCGTACCTGCCAAAATTAAAATTAACCAATTTAGAATTCCAAACAAAATACCAACCAAGAATGGAGGAAACTTGGTCAGTTGTTTTATGTAATTGGAGAGAAACAGCAGTGCATAACCTCCAAATTGTCCAACCAACACATGATGTACTAATCGCCCAGCAGTAAACTCTATATCAAATTGTGAAAATCCGGAACTTTCACCCAAAAACACAATTAGCCCTTGAATGATAGATGCAATTAAAAACAAACTAGAGATCCGTACGTATTTCATATAGTGCCTCCTAATTAGGTTGGGCTAATTAATTATATTAGATAAATGTAATATCATTCTTGAAATGAGAAGGATGTAATTGTAAATTTGCCTTTTATATATAAGAAGAAGAAATAAAGCAAAAGAAAATGTAATTTATTGTAAAAGTTTCGACAAGATTTTAAACTATGTTTAAAACACAGTCCAAAATCATTGATAAAGACTATTCGGGAGCTTATATGTCATGTATCTTAATCATGGTTCTAGTATTCCTTATACCTTAGAACCAACTGAGTTACTGTGATGCGCTTCACGCAATATGAGTTTTGAGTATCATAGTTAACTCTCAAACGGGGCATCGCAACACAAACGTTGCGATTAAATTGTTAGAAAGGAGTTGGGCATATGAGCGGCAATACACCATCGCGTCTAAAGAAGATGCTTTGGATAGTTGCACCGGTTATGCTGTTGCTTTCAGGTTGTGACTCGAAGCAGTTCGTCGTGTTACACCCAGCTGGACCGGTAGCGAAAAGTGAATTTCAATTAATGTGGATTACAGTTCTCCCAATGTTGGTAGTCATAGCTTTTGTTTTTTGGATGTTTGCTTTTGTCATAGTAAGATATCGTGATAAACCGGGAAACAAAGCGCCTTACATGCCGAATTGGAAAGGTAGTAATTTGCTTGAAACTATCTGGACTATCATTCCAATCATTATTGTAACGATTATTGGTGTTCCAACGGTAATGAAAACATTCTCTTTGAATGCAACACCGCCAGGAAAAGACCCAATTACAATTAAAGTTCAATCTCTAGACTGGAAATGGCTTTTCGAATATCCAGACGGCAAGGTTGCAACAGTCAACTATGTAAATATTCCGACTGGAACTCCAGTCCAGTTTGAACTCACATCAAATGCTCCGATGAATACATTCTGGGTACCACAGCTTGGTGGTATGGAATACACGATGCCCGGTATGACCTTGGGCCTCTGGCTTCAGGCAGATAAATCAGGAACTTATCTTGGCCGCAGCGGTAACTTCTCAGGTACTGGTTTTGTCCATATGACATTCAATGTAAATGCTATGCCGCAAAACCAATATGATAGTTGGCTGCAAAAAACGGAAACAACCGCTAAACCTATGACAGATGCAGAATACAAGAACTTGGTGAAACCAAGTGTCGTAAACCCAATGACATTCTCGTCATGGCCTTCCGATACGTGGCCGAAAAACAACATTGGTATGGGTAATATGAAAGCTGAAAATGCAATGCAAATGAAGTAGGGGAAGGAGGAAATCAAGTGTCAGGCTTTGAGCATTTTTTAACAACGTTTTTTGTCACTGGCCCAGCAGAACTTACATCTGATGTTTTGATTGTGCTGACGAGTGTCGGGATTGTTTGGGCGCTGACCCACTTTAAACTCTGGGGCTATCTGTGGAAAGAATGGTTAACCACAGTTGACCACAAGAAAATCGGTATTATGTACATGATTGCCGCACTAGCAATGATGTTCCGCGGCGGCGTAGATGCGCTCATGATGCGTACCCAATTGGCAATGCCAAATGCACATGTCCTTAGTGTTGAACACTATGACCAAATTTTTACAACACATGGTACCATTATGATTCTGTTCATGGCCATGCCTCTCATTTTTGCAATGTTCAATATCGCTGTACCGCTGCAAATTGGTGCGCGTGATGTTGCATTTCCTTATTTAAATGCAATCAGCTTCTGGCTGTTCTTCTTTGGTGCAATGCTCTTTAACATTTCGTTTGTTATTGGTGGGTCTCCAGATGGTGGTTGGATGAGTTATCCACCACTTACTGAGCATTTATTTGATCCAGGTGTAGGTGAAAACTACTACCTCCTAGCACTCCAAATTTCCAGTATCGGTAGTATTGCAACTGCTATCAACTTTATTACAACAATCTTCCGGATGCGTGCACCTGGTATGACACTGATGCGTATGCCGATGTTCGTATGGTCCGTTCTCGTTTGTTCTGGTTTGATTTTGTGGTCATTCCCGCCACTGAGTGTTGCACTTGCTCAGCTTATGATTGACCGATTATTTGGCGCTCACTTCTTTACCATGACTGGCGGCGGTATGCCGATGATGTACGCGAACCTGTTCTGGTTGTGGGGTCACCCTGAGGTATACATCGTTGTTCTGCCTGCGTTCGGTATTTACTCAGAAGTCGTTAGTACCTTCTCAGGCAAGAAACTGTTCGGTTACCCTGCGATGGTTGGCTCGCTCGTTGCGATTTCAGTTTTGAGTTACCTTGTATGGGCTCACCACTTCTTCGTGATGGGTGCTGGTCCTGCAGTTAACTCGTTCTTTGGAATATCTTCAATGCTTATTGCAATCCCAACCGGTGTTAAGATCTTTAACTGGTTGTTTACGATGTATCGTGGCCGCATCAAGATTAACACTGCCATGCTCTGGGCACTTGCGTTTATTCCTTGCTTCACTATCGGTGGTGCAACGGGCGTTATGCTCGCAGCAATCCCAGCTGACTACCAGTATCACAACAGTTACTTCCTGGTTGCTCACTTCCACAATGTGCTTATTGGAGGCGTTGTGTTCGGTTTGGTTGCTGGTATCTACTACTGGTGGCCGAAAATGTTTGGCTTTACGTTAAACGAAAAACTTAGTCAGACTGCATTCTGGTTATTCCAGATTGGTTTCTATGTATGTTTTATCCCGCAATACATTCTTGGTTACATGGGTATGACACGCCGTATGTACACCTACCCAAGCAACCTCGGATGGAATACCTTGAACTTTGTTTCCACCATCGGTGCTTACGTAATGGGTCTCGGGTTCCTCTTCATGGTTATCGGTATCCTGTACAGCATTAAGTACCATGAACCTGATTTAACAGGTGACCCATGGAATGGACGTACACTTGAGTGGTCGATTCCATCTCCTGCACCAGAATACAACTTTGCGCGGATTCCAGTCGTCACAGACCGTGATGCTTGGTGGGCAATGAAGTATGAAAATGCACCGAAACCGACTGGTGAAATTAAAGCTATTCATATGCCTAAAAACTCTGGTCGTCCGTTTGTAATGTCGTTCTTCTTCTTTATCGCAGGCTTTGGTTTTGTATTTGAATGGTATGTTCCAGCGATTATCGGTCTTCTGGGCGTAGTGGTTTGTCTGTGGCAGCGTTCCTTTGAGTATGATTACGACTACCACATTCCAGCTGAAGAAGTAATACGCCATGAAGCCGCATTTGGGAGGTCGTAACTGTGGCAGTGAATGTTAATCAGGCGCACGGATATACCCCGGTAGAGTACTCTACCGAGGACGGCCGCCTCAGAATCTTTGGGTTCTGGATCTTCATGGTTGCTGACATGATTTTGTTTGCTTGCTTGTTTTCTACCTATACAGTCATGCGTACGCGCCTGGCTGGCGGACCGGGGCCGCACCAGTTGTTTGATTACACTGGTTTCTTAATTGAGACGTTCTTGCTTTTGACGAGCAGCTTTACGTGTGGACTTGGTACGTTCTCAATGCGAAATGGCAATAAGAAGGCGCTTATAGGTTGGCTTGTTGTAACAATCCTTCTCGGTGCCGGATTCGTAGGGATGGAAATCAGCGAGTTCGCAACCTATGTACACGAAGGCGCGAAAATGTCTACCAGTGGTTATTTGAGCGCATTCTTCACGCTTGTTGGTACGCACGGTTCTCACGTTACCCTTGGGCTTTTCTGGATGATTGCACTTATCGCCCAGATTGCTCGCCGCGGCATCAACAGCTTTACTGCGCGGAAAGTATTTATTGTAAGCCTGTATTGGCACTTCCTTGACGTTGTCTGGGTCTTTATCTTTACCGCAGTCTACTTGACAGGGAAGGTGTTGTAATATGTCAAGCATTCCACAGATGGATTTGCAACCAAGTCAAATTGTTCATGAGAAATTTCCATGGAAGCATATTATCGGCTTTATTGCTTCATTAGTCTTAACGGGACTTGCGATTTGGTTTGTTGTTGCACACAACATGCCTGCACATGATGTAATTTTAGCCATCGTCATTCTGGCGCTGTTTCAAGTGTTTGTTCAACTGTTTTTGTTCATGCATGTTACTGAAACGATTGAACAGACCCGTTTTCACTCGCTTATATTTACAATGGGCTTGTTCTTTACAGTCGTATTAATTGCAGGATCCTTCTGGGCCATGACCTGGAATGCCTTGTATGTTGCGTAAGAAATAAGATGAGTCACTGAAAGGACGGGGTGGATAATGTCGATTATGCGTACTGAGCCACTCGCGCCTGCTGTGTCTTCATCCCGGTTGTCTTCTGTCTATCTAGCCATACGAGCATATATCACCTTAACCAAACCCAGGATTATGTTGTTGTTGGTGTTTACCGCCTATTGCGCAATGGCTGTTGCGCAAGGGCGGTTGCCAGGTCTTGGGCTTACCGTGGCGACGCTGATTGGACTGGCGTTCGCTGCAGGCGGAGCGGCTGCCATTAACATGTGGTATGACCGTGATATTGATCCGATTATGCATCGTACTGCCGGAAGACCGTTGCCCACGGGGGTGGTAACACCAAACCAGGCGCTTTGTTTCGGTATTGGACTTGGTATTGCTTCATTCGTTGAACTTTCTATTTTTGTTAACTTCGCGTCCGCATGGTTGGCTGTTGCAGGATATATCTACTATGCCGTTATATACACAATGCTCTTGAAGAGAAGGACCCCTCAGAACATTGTTATTGGCGGCGGCGCTGGCGGATTTCCACCTTTAGTAGGGTGGGCGGCAGTTGCCGGACATTTAAGCTTTGCGGCAATTGCGCTGTTTGGAATCATCTTTTTGTGGACGCCGGGCCATTTCTGGGCTTTGGCATTGTATAAAAATGATGATTACAAACGTGCTCATATACCAATGATGCCAGTTGTTCGCGGACCTCAGTCTACCAAGCGGCAAATGGTTGCATATACAGTTCTCTTGCTCGCATTGTCGATAGCATTATATTTTTCAGGATATGTTGGCGAACTTTACTTGTGGACATCGACGTTGCTCGGCGTTATCTTTCTAGTGTCCAACATCATCCTCAAGTTTCAACCTGATGATAAGCTTGTCTGGGCAAAGCGCACATTTGTGTGTTCCCTAATTTACTTGCCAATTGTTTTTGTAGCAATGATTCCTCACTTGTTTTAAGACTGCTTTTGGCTGATAGAGCAAAGATAACGTTAGTAAGTAAGTCAAATGAAATAAATCTATGATAGGCAGGTGAGCGTGGTGCAAAAGCAACTAGAATCCGGAAACCGCAGTAAAAACACATTTATGCTGTCTGCCATAACAACGTTTGGCCTTTTTCTAGTAAACATATTCGGGTTTGTTGATACAGAAACTGGGTCGGCACTTGGATGTGGTCATGATTGGCCTCTTTGTCAAGGTGGTATTCTGCCGACGAATTGGACCTTTCAGGCAGTCATTGAGTTTAGCCACCGAATGGTTGTTTTCGCGGTTGGTCTATTGCTTTTTGCTACTGCCGTAATAGCCTGGAAAAGATTTAAAGCTTGGCGTGAAGTTCGAGTGCTGATTGGATTTGCGGTTGGCGGTGTACTTTTAGAGTCCCTGTTTGGTGCTCTGGGTGTACTGCTTCCTGACCCGCCGTGGCTTCTTGCGGTCCATTTGGGAGTGGCAATCCTAGCATTCACCGGATCGCTTTTAATGACAATGCTTATCCGGAAAATTGAAAAATCCGGCGATGAAATCTACGCTGTTGGTCTGCGCCCTATGGCTGTAAACCAGAGATTTAAGAAGTACGCCTGGCTTTCTGTTGTGTATACGTATGCTGCAATGTACTTCGGAGCGTTTGTAGCGAATACTGGCTATGGCGGTTTGTTCCAAGGTTGGCCGTTTCCTACCGAGAGTTATGCCGCAGTGCATACGGCACTTTTGGTGGATATCGCTCACCGTACGATTGCACTTGGCCTTCTGCTTCTTATGATTCGGTTAACGGTGTTTGGTTATAAATCCAGAGAAACCAGACCGGACTTATATAAAGGAAGCATTACGGCATTAGTTCTAGTTTGTATGCAAGCATTCAGCGGTGGTTATTTGATAATGAGCCACCTCAGTGCACCGGCATTTATCATCCATGTGTCCATCGTTAGCTGCTTATTTGCAACGATTTGTTATCTTGCTATGCAGATGCTTCCAAACCGCATGCCTCGAGCAGTGCAAACTGCGAAACCAGTTGTTGGAGACTATGCACACAGCCATATGTAACTTTATGTTGTGAGTAAGATCTGGTGCACATAGCTGAAAGCGTGGAAAACATGACGATAAATTTTGTATAAGGTTGGGGGAGCTGAACATGCTTTATATTGTTGCGGTTATACTATTAGCTACGCTGTTATTGACCATTTTTACGATTGGCCGAAAGAGTACAAAACGTGATACTACTATTGTGTTAGAGCAGGTAAACCAACATTCTGATTCTGCTCATAATCATTAAGTAAAGACTTCAAAAGCTGCATTGATTGGGCTTTAATCACTATCGGAAATATACTAAGCTGCGCCTAATTTCACGGGTGCAGCTTTTTTGTATTTTATAATTGCGTCTCCATACATAGCGCGAATAGAACTAGGCATAATAGACTATTTATTATAGTCCATTGTGCCATTTCTGCTTAGTCTTGAGCTTGGTCAAGGACAGTACGCTTGGAGCTTTTGACAGGCAGTTAGACTTGATATGGTTGTAGTGGCTCATTAGGAGCATAGTTTTAGTACCATGGATGGTCGTTCGATGTGTTGCACAGCAGGTACGGGAAGGAATGAATAGCGTGCGTCTATCCGCAAGCTTGTCTGATTCCATCAAGAAGTTGGCAACTGGCTACTTTGCAGCCGTTATGGCGACAGGCATCGTTTCCATTGCACTCTTGCTTGAGAAGATGACTGCTCTATCCAATGCTTTTTTTGCAGTTGCAGTCGTCCTTTATGTTGTACTATTTGCCGGATATGTGCTCCGGGCTTTCATGTATCCAAAGCAGGTCTGGGCGGACCTGACGCATGCAGGTAAGGTGTTCGGTTATTTTACGTTTATTGCTGGGACAGATGTGCTTGGTACAAGGTTTGCATTTGCTCATCAATACGAAATAGCCATTGTACTCGGCGCGCTTGGTTTAGTCAGTTGGATTATCCTAACGTACTTTATTCTTATTGTTCTACTTTTTTATAATGAGCAGCCAATTCAAAACGTAATTAACGGCGGATGGTTGGTTGCAACGGTCAGCTGTGAATCGCTTGCTGCTCTAGGTTCTGCACTTGCAGACTTTTTGCCTGCAAACTCGTGGTTGCTCTTTGTTTCTTACGCGTTCTGGGCGCTTGGAGTAGTCATCTATCTTATTTTTATTGCGATGATTATGTACCGATTTTTCTTCTTTCGGATATCGACCAAGGATTTAAGCCCTCCATACTGGATTAACATGGGGGCAATGGCTATCACAACACTTGCCGGATCTCGATTGGTTCTGTACCCGCATTCAACGGAGTTTCTAGTGTTTATTGAGCCATTCGTGCAAGGGATGACCGTTATGTTATGGGTATGGGGTACCTGGTGGATACCATGGCTTATCATGATTGGCATTGGCAAATACGTTCTCTTCAAAGAAAAATTCCGGTATGACCCAGCGCTTTGGAGCATGGTGTTCCCGCTTGGGATGTATACAGTGGCTTGTAAAACAATGGGCACCATTCATGGTTTAGGCATCATCCTTCATTTGGTTCCGACAGAGTTATACATTGCACTGACCGGATGGACTGTTGTTTCCGCTTCATTCTTTTATGGGATGTTAAAAAAGCGGTACTCGAAGAAAGTGGATATAACTAACGTAGCTGGATAGATTTCATTTATTTGTCACAAAAGATGTCGAATTTTGACGTTTCGCATGTTCTGCTATATCGCTATACGATGTATTGTAGAAAAGTAAAAAGAATGTATGACAAT
>JAKADF010000065.1:4718-10801 GCA_021820805.1 Bacillota bacterium | reverse complement strand
CTTAAACTTTGCCATTTGTTCACCGTCCAATGGAATGTCTCTACCCCAAATAATTCGACATTACGATTGTGTCGTCCTTCCCAGATCTGTTACCATATTCATTTCATCAGACGGACTCCTAGCTAATGATTGGTCGTTCTTCGTATTCGGTTATTATTTATTTTTCTTCATGGGTTGGTTACCAACCTATTTGAGTAAACAATACAATTTAAATTTAACATCGGTTGGTCTTTTTAGTATTCTCCCATGGTTGCTTGCAGCCATTTTACTCTGGCTAGTTGGTTATATATCCGATGCAGTTTTGAAAAAGACGGGGAGTTTACGAAAAGCTCGTTCTCATCCTATTTGGATATCGCAACTCCTAGCTGCAATATGCGTTATTCCAGTTATCTACACACACAATCTTACAATGACACTTATTTTCATTTCATTGGCTGTTGCCTTCGGCATGAGTGCGAATTCGACTTTTTATGCCATTAATGTAGACGTTGCTCAGGAACGTACTGGAACCGCCCTAGGAGTCATGGATACGTTTTTTGCTATAGCTGGTTTTGTATCGCCAACTCTAACAGGTTGGGTGGTCAAATCTACAGGGAACTTTAACGGAGCCTTTTGGTTATTGGCAATACTCGCGTTATCTTCAGTCTTGGCAGTTCTAATTTTCCATCATCCAGACAAATCCCATCAATTAGAACGAGTATAAAGCTGAGATGCTTTCCATGCTCTTCTTCTCTTATATTCGCGTCAAAGAACCCGTTGGTGAATATAGCCAGCGGGTTCTTTGTAATCACAACAATTATGATTTAAGCTCTTACATCAATGTGTTGTTCGCTGGTGCTCTCTGGTGCGCCGTGGTCATTATCCCCATCGCTATCAACCGCTTGCATTGCCGATTTATTCTGTACCTGATTTTGTGCAGATGCCTGGGAAAGTTGAGATGCCCTTTGCTGGAAGATTTGCGCCGTAGAATTACCTAAGCCACTTACACTTATCGCCACTAAAATCACCTCCATCTTCAAAACTACATGGATAATTGATCCAAATGGTTAAGAAGTTATGGAGAAACAAGTTAAATACAGATTTTTTTGCAAAATTAATTTTTCAAAAGTTAATGCCGGAACTAATGCATGTGTTCCCAAATTTTCTTTTCTGTACTAACAAGATGCTGCCTCATTGCAAACGATGCCTTTTCGAAATTTTCGTTTTTTATCGCTTCAAATATATCTGTATGCTCTTTATGAATTACAGAATAACGGC
The DNA here is from genome assembly GCA_021820805.1 of Bacillota bacterium. The sequence goes on along the minus strand of JAKADF010000065.1, from coordinate 9,544 downwards.
CAGAAATCTTTGCAGATTGCATTTTACTAATTCTAATTTCTTCTTTTATCTTGCTGGCTAAACTATCAAATACATTTATATAAAGGCTGTTGTGTGATGCTAGAACAATCGAATAGTGAAATAGAAAATCTTCATGAACGCCCATAAGCCCAGATTTATTAACCTCAATAAGACTGTTGTGAGCCGTCTCAATAACTTCAAGATCCTTTGTTGTCGCCTTCATGGCCGCAAGTGCAGATGCTTCAACCTCGAGTCCTCTGCGGAATTCAAGGATTTCGACAAGTTCATCTTTATTGATTAGTCCTTGGATAATATTATCCAATATTCCATTTTGAACTTCTTTGAGGAAAGTACCTGACCCAGAGCGAGTTTCCACGATACCATTAATGTGCAAAACGCTCATAGCCTCTCGAATTGCTGTTTTGCTAACGTCGAACATCGCTGCGAGCGAACTCTCCGAAGGCAGTTTTTCTCCTGGGCTAATTTTGTTATCACGCACATACTCTTCAATTGCTAGAATAATCTCTTCAAACAGTCTCTTTTTCCGGATAGGCCTAATTGCCAACTGTTTCAATCCTCATATGCCTCCTACCCAGATTAATGGAATGCAGATGGTCATACCACCATTTACGCACTATTACGCGGATATTGTAACCATCTGATAAAATACAGTCAAATGACTTGATTCGTGCTATATACATCTACGTTTAGTATAAGAGGGATATAGAAGACATGGACGTAAAGAGACGAGTTTCTGTTTTACGAGCTTTTGAACAAGTAACAAGAGAAATTATGACTTACATAAAAACAGAAGGGTTTCATGATGGAGAAAGACTACCTTCAGAGAGAGATCTGAGTGAAGCACTAAATGTCAGCAGATCTTCTATACGAGAATCTATGCGGATCCTAGAAATAATGGGATTTCTAGATTCGCGCCAAGGGAAAGGCACCTTCATAGCTAGTGCCTCCTCTTTCTTGATACCGAGTAAACAACTAAGTCAGGAAGTAGAAAAACCGATACTAGATGGGTATTATGAGACAGGTCTAGCTGTTTCGGAAAGAATCATCTTTTCTGCCATAGAACATAAAAAACCTATTTGTAATGTAGAAATTAAGAATTCCTGGGAGTCGTTTTCAAAAATCGTTACTTCACTAGGGGCCGAAACGATTCACCAGGCATCAGTCCAACTTTGGTTAGACATCTACGATTTTTTAAAAGGGTATCGCTACTTTGACAACATCGTAATTGAGTTGGACAATTTAGTAAACGCATATCTAGAATGTGACTATTTAAAAGTGATAAAATATTTTGACAGTATTGCACCGAAAGGATAAAATTCAGCTGTAAATATCGGCAGTCAGTTGCTCAAAATTGGTCTGACCATCATAAAATATCCTCACTTTTAATAAAACTATTGTTAACCATTGTTATATTACGAGCAGACATTTTACTTTCTAAGATTGGGAAGACGTATTACAAAACTCCTAATTAGAGGTGAAATCTACTTTGGAACTACCGCGCTTTTATAAAATAAAGCAGCATTTCGAAGAAAGATGTATTGAGAATGTCCCTGAGTATTTACGTAATCAATTGTCTAAATCAAACTCGATTCACGATATCAAGCCGGGGATGCGTATTGCGATTACAGCCGGAAGCAGAGGCATCGATAATCTTGTTCCAATCTTGCGGACAACTGTTGAATATCTTAAAGAACTGCATGCCGAACCATTTATCGTCGGATCCATGGGAAGCCACGGCGGAGGCACAGCGGAAGGACAACGAGAACTCCTTCAAAGTTTAGGAGTTAATGAAGAAACAGTCGGATGTGGAGTTTACACTTCATCAGAAACTGTAGAAATTGTTCACACAAACGCTGGACTTGCAGTTTTTTGTGACAAAAAAGCGTGGGAATCGGATGGAATTATCGTCTTTAACCGTATTAAGCCGCATACTGCCTTTCATGGACCAAACGAAAGCGGCTTACTCAAAATGATAACTGTTGGCCTTGGGAAAGCGAATGGAGCGTCCCAACTTCATCGTTTAGGCCCTAACCATATGTCAGCAGCAATTCGTGAGATAGGGCAAGCGTTCCTTAATACAGGCAAGATCATTTGTGGAATTGCCGCAGTCGAAAACCAATTTGATAAGACGTCAATCCTTGAAATCATCGAACCAAATCATTTCATTACTCGTGAACAAGATTTACTTATAAAAGCAAAAGCGTTTCTTCCTACCCTTCCTACTGACGAATTAGATATTCTAGTTATCCGCATGATGGGTAAAAATTACAGCGGCACCGGAATGGATACGAACGTTATCGGCAGAAGCAGAATGTTCGGCGTACCTGAACCTGACAGTCCCAAATTTGCAAGAGTCGTTGTACTGGATTTGGATGATGCTTCTCATGGAAATGCAACAGGCATCGGGCTCGCCGACCTCACAACTGAAAGGCTTTTCCAAAAAATTGATAGACAGAAAACGTACTTCAATTGCACAACAAGCACATACGTTCAAAGAGCTATGATTCCAATGATAATGCCATCTGATAAAGCCGCCATTGAGACAGCTATGCTTAGTCTTGCGGCAGAGGATCCGATGCAACTACGCATGGCTGTTATAGATGACACATTACATGTCCAGCATGCATTAATTTCGGAATCAGTTGCACGTGAGCTTACTGGTAACCCAAAAATTGAAACAATTTCTCAGCCAATAAATTTGAAGTTTTCAACGGATGGAACTTTACTATGATTGATTGGAATTATTGGCACCTTGAAAGGGGATGATTTTACAAAATATACGAAATAGTTATGCTCCTACTTATTTGATTACTAGGGTTCATAAGGAGGCACGTTGAATACATGAAAATTAAATCTATTAAAACTCGAATTGTAACAACCGAAGCACAGCGCGGAGTCGAATTTGCCGGCGGTTTCTATTCTAAATATTCCTGTGCCCTTGTACAGATTGAGACTGATGAAGGTCTTGTCGGGTACGGAGAGTCTATTGCACGGCGAGGTTCCGAATATGCCACCAAACAGGCAGTTGATTCATTACTAGGACCTCTATTAATTGGCAAAGACCCATCGAATATTCGAGGGCTCTGGGTTGAAATGGTTAGTCTATTACGCCGATGGGGGCATTCAAGAGGCATTATATTTGAAGCGATTAGTGGCATTGACATTGCACTTTGGGACCTTTTAGGAAAAAGTGAAAACAAACCTGTATGGGAATTGCTGCATGGAACTGGACGGAAAGAAATCCTGTGTTATGCATCATCTGTATATATAAATGATTATGAAGTAATGCAAAAAGAAACTATCGAACAAATGGAAAAGGGATTTCGGTCAATCAAAGTTAAAATCGGAAGAACACCAGAACTCGGCGGCATCACGGCTGATGTAGAGTCAGTGAAGAAAATACGTGAGGTCATCCCAAACAACATTGCAATTACTTTAGATGCAAATAGTGCTTACGACGCGGCTACTGCTATTCAAATAGCCAGGGCCCTCGAACCTTATAACATATCCTGGTTTGAAGAGCCGGTCCCACCTGATGACCTAACAGGTTATGACAGGATACACAAAATGACAAGCATTCCTATTGCAGCAGGGGAATCAGAGTTTTCTCCATTTGGTTTTAGCAATCTCATCACAAATCGATTAATTGACGTCGTACAGCCTGATGTTGCTCGCTGCGGCGGAATTACTGGAATGTGCCAAGTTGCAGATCTGGCTTACACATACAATCTGCAATTCGCCCCGCACACTGGCTTTTCGGGAGGTATATCTGCTCTGGCTTCCTTAAATGTCGCTGCATCAGTACCTATTTTGACTACATATGAGTATATGTTTATAGACAATCCACTAAGGCATATTTTTGAAGGAGGGTTCCCAGAACCTGTTAATGGAAAGCTAATTGTTCCCACGAAACCAGGGTTAGGATTAACTATTGATGAAAAATACTTCGAATATGATTTAAAAATTTAGAGTACAAAAAGGGATTCGTGGAAAAGCACGAATCCCTTTTTGTACAGGACTTTTCAAGGAACAATAGCTTTGCCTACATATTTACAGCTCGTTTTACGTCGCTGCCATCTGAAATGGTTTCATTCATGCTGCCCATGCGGTATCCGCGGAGATCGAGGGAGACATAAGTAAAGCCAAGGGCGCCAAGCTTTTCGTAAATTGCGTCTCTGTGCTCAAGCACGGTCTGTATATCTTCCAGTGTAACTTCGATACGAGCAACTTTTCCATGATGGCGAACGCGGACCATACCTTCGCAGAAGTTTGCAAGGAAGAGCTCTGCTTCGTTTACTTGCTGGATTTTAACGAGATCGATTGTAGTTCCGTATGGAATGCGAGAAGACAGGTTACAGGATGGAAGCTTGTTCCACACTGAAAGATTCAGCTCTTTCGCCATTGCCCGAACTTCCTTCTTGTACAGGTTTGCCTCCTGCAATGGGCTGCGAATGCCAAACTCGTCGCGTGCTTTCAGGCCTGGCCTAAAGTCACTCAAATCATCCATGACCATGCCGTCTATGACGTATGGATAGCCGAGTTCTTCTGCAAGGGCGTGCAGATGGGAGTAAAGCATCTTCTTGCAGTGGTACCAGCTTTCTGGCGTGTTTGCAACGAAATCCGGATTGTCTAGTTCATGAATTTGTGTTATGTACACGCGCACACCCATGTTTTCAGCAAACTGAACAGCGGCCTGGAACTCCTGTTCACGGAACGTTTCTGAAGCCACAACGACCGCGAGTACCTCGTCGCCCAATTCCTGTTGCGCCCGTTTCAAAAGTAACGCACTGTCCACTCCGCCGGAA
>JAKADF010000065.1:0-4708 GCA_021820805.1 Bacillota bacterium | reverse complement strand
AAAAGCAACTAGAACGCGTTTCATTCCCTTCAGAGTTTCACCAAGGTTCTGATTTTTCTCCTCAATCGTATTGTTCATACCCGTTTTTCACCCTCCCAAATACTTTGGTTGTTATCATAAAAAAATTCCTATTAATGTCAAAATTGTAAATCATACCGATGGTAATTACAAGCGGTTTACCAGCTAAACACCATCTGGATTCATTCGTTCGTCCAGATATAATGAATGCATTCGAGCCATTCACCAGAACCATACCAGTTGCAAATAGAATTGGCAACAACAACGTGTCATCCATTGGCAAACCGTTCTCAATGGAAATTGATTCTTTTGGATCCACTTGGCATTTCATCACTCTTCAAACTCTCGTGAGCCCATGCTGCAACTTGTAAAGTAAATTGCGACATTTAGGATTGTTTTATAAATCGGCAAATTCTCCGCATTGCTTCTTTAATATTTTCCTCACTATTTGCCAAAGACACTCGAATTAGCCCTGCCCCACTTTCGCCAAATGCTTCACCGGGAGCAACTGCGACACTTTCTGCTTTAAGTAAATCCTTTGCAACCCTATATGAATCACAACTCCGCTGAGATACATCGACCATGATATAAAAGGCACCCTCAGGGGTGTAGCGATATAGATCATACTCGCTCAAAACGGATACAGCAGAGTCACGCCTCTGCTGGTAAGCTTGGCGCATAATTTCTACATCATCTTGAGGGCCGTTCAACGCAGCCACCCCAGCTGCCTGTGTCAAACTGTTCGTACACGACGTAAAAGGCTCTTGTAATTTTATTATGAGCTCGGCAAGTTCTGGCGGCGATACGGTATACCCAAGTCGCCACCCCGTCATCGCATATGCCTTAGAGAAGCCGGAAATCGTGATGGTACGTTCTGGAGCGAAGCGAGCTGGGCTGATATGAGGCTTTCCAAAAACAATGTGCTCATAAATTTCATCGGAGACAAGCCATAGGTCGTGACGCCGACAAAATTCCACTAGTTCAAGCACCAGTTTCTCATCAAAGACGGCGCCTGTCGGATTACCTGGAGAATTAATAAGCAAGGCTTTAGTTCGATTGGTAACAAGCTTGTCTAATTCAGATATATCGGGTAAAAAGCCCCTTTCGGGAAGTAGAGAGTAGTGTACTGGAATACCATGAAACAGTCGAATCGCCATTTCCGCATTGGGCCAGGATAAACTTGGGACAAGGAATTCATCATCTGGATCAACGAGTGCCATGAAAGTGCTCATAATCCCAGCAACTGCGCCCGGATGTACGCAAACTTGCTCTAGTTTAACCTCCATTTTATTATAACGTGCCATTTTCTCTACAATTGCAGAGCGAAGCTCCATAATACCAGCGTTTGGTGTGTATTTGTGGAACCCTTCCCTCGCGGCCATTACAGCCGCCTCAACGACGTGATTAGGTGTTGAAAAGTTAGGCTCCCCAACCTCAACATGAATACAGTTCGGTATCTGCCATGCTAAGTCCATGATAACCCGAACACCTTGGGGCGGTAATAGGCTTGGAATAGTTGCGATAGACTTCATTCAGATTGCCTCCTAATCTTGCTCCCCTGGCACTAGAATATCTTCCAAATAGTAAATATCTGAACAACTTGATGCACCAACAACCTTGTTATTGCAGGGAAATGTCAGAATAAATATATAACTATTGTATGGTTTTAAGGTTTCTAAATCTAGGATTTCTAGTTGCTCTCTAAGATATCAGTTTATGCGACAACATTAATCCTAGCTTCTTCAATAAATATTATCTTGATAGTAAACATACTGAACGTGGAGTAGAATTCACTTTTGTATGGATACTTACACAAATCGGTCTAGAAAGGAGAAAATTTAAATGGGACGTTATGAAGATAGTTTGGCAGAAAAGAGGGTTGTGATTACAGGAGGGGCAAGTGGTATTGGCCTCGGAACAGTCTTACGTTTTCTTGAAGAAAAATCAAAGGTCATTGTGATTGATAAAAACAAGGAAAAGTTGCAGCTTGTACTCAATCGTTATCCCCAAATTACTCATGGGATTCATGCAGATGTCAGTCATTACGATGAGATTATATCTGCTTTTAAAGAAATTGATGAAGTTGTCGGCGGCATTGATGTCCTAATTGCAAACGCTGGAGCGAGTATGAGACATGCTTTCGTAAATGTCACACATGAAGACTATCGAACGATTACAGATACGAACATAGGTGGCGTTTTCTTTATGGCTCAAGAAGCTGCAAGACGTATGAAAGCACAAAACTCTGGCGTTATATTAATGACTTCTTCGACGAATGCAATATTTGGTCATTCGATGTACGCTCCGTACAATGCGTCAAAAGCTGCAGTGGTTTCACTTGCACAAACATTAGCCCATGAATTAGCTCCATACATCAGGGTAAATACAGTTTGCCCTGGTTACATTATGACGCCTATGCAGTTGTTAGAATATACACCGGAAATGATGGAAGAGGTAAATCAGAGGATTCCTATGAAGCGTCATGGTGAACCCCATGAAATTGCAAGTATGTACGCATTTCTAGCATCAAGTGAAGCACGGTATATAACGGGTCAAGCATTTTCCGTTGATGGTGGAGAAACAGCATAATACTGGGTGCTACTATCGAATTGTGTTTTCTATTGAAGGGTGTGTTAGCCATTCGTGTGGGATATCCGGCTCTCCCTCAATGGCTAGAATCATACGTGAAAAAGGGATTTCGTGGCTAAACCACGAAATCCCTGATGCAGCAAGGCTTTTTAGCCCCTCTTTGGTGTCGAGGACGGGACTTGAACCCGTACGGTTATCCCACACGCCCCTCAAACGTGCGCATACAGTGCAAGAGTAAGAATCCCTTCTATAACAAGGAAAATTGGCATTTTTATCCGCGCTTTTATCGATTATCCGCACACGTCACAGCGTGTAATCTGTGAAAATTAGACACAACACATTTACCAGAGAAGTGTGTACCAAAAATAGTGTGCACAAGGCACTTTAAAAACAAACATCCTACTAACTAAAAGTTTTGAACGAACTTTTCATTGTAGATGGACCTCGCGTTAGCGGGGCCTTTTTACAAGCTTAGAGTGTCTCAATGTTTGCACAACCAGATTTAAGCGTATACAACTGAACCACCAGCTTATATGGAAAAACGTATTTACACAGGAAAAGGTTACACCAACTTACTCGCGAGTCGCGGTTTAGGAATTGCCCTCCTAGGGTGTCGCTGTATAACAAAGAATGCCGCACACCCTTATGTGGTGCTGAATTTGCAAATCGAGTGTATCGCCAAATATCGGCGATTATCAGGCGTTTTCTAACAATCCGTTAGTAGATGTGTTAGCAAAATCAGATGTACTCCCACGACCTTCACAAGTTGCTCATGGTTACACGGGGTCATAGGAACACAAATCGTTCTTCAGGATTCGCACCCTTATGTACAAGTTGATTTGGTGATAGTTACAGATCGTCTATAAATCCAATGTCAACTTCTGCTTCACCCGGTTTTTCATCAGGTACTCAAAACTCGACTGTAAGTGGACTTCGTCATGGGACATGAGAGCGTACTCCCAGGGTTTGCCACCGTTTTCGGTATTCCACTCCGTAGCAGCCCGGCAATACTCCTTTGCCGACACGGCTTTCTCCCAAACTGCGTCGCTGTTTATCTCATTGGCGGCTTTCGTTTCCACCATATAAATGACATCCTCAGTTTCCACCACGAAATCAGGCTCATAGCGGCTCACGCCGCCTGCACCATAGTAGATGTTGAATTGCTTGGTCGATGGACGCAGCCACCTCAGGACTAAGCCGTCGTTCTCTAAGACGATTGCAAACCTACGCTCTGTGTCACTATCAAATTTATACATCGTGTGACAAGCTTTTTTAAAACCCTTGAACACCTTCGTCCTAACTTCGGACGCTGGCAGCGTCGCCCGCAGGTCGAAGAGGTCATCTGACTTGAACTTGCTTCCAAATCCAGTCTCAATGCGTGTGAATGGACGCATACTGGAAGCCCGATAACTTGTTTCCTCCCTGTAGAAATGCTGATTCATCTGAGCATGGATGATATCCGCGAGGGTACGTTGGCGGTCTCGCATTACCTTTTCGGTCTCCTCGGGACTCAAGTACGACAAAAAGTGCTTCTTAGCGTCCGCGATAAGGGAATAAATAAGGTCGGAGCAACTACTATATTCCACATTGTCGTGTACGATGATGTGTCGCACAATTTCATTCTCAACTGTGTCTGTCTTGGGGAACAACGCAAAATCAGCATTGTACTCGAACGTTTCTCCACCCTTCTGCAATTCCGTCCCGATGAGAGTATCGTCCGAGGGGTGCCAGTTGATGCTGCTTGCGTCGAGAGTGAACTCATAGAAACCGCGCCTGACCTCAGTGAATGGCTGAACTACCGCCATCGGGATAGGTATCACATGTTCGGTCAACGCCTGTACGCAGGTTTCGATAGCTTGCTCGACAACCGCACTCAAGTCCTCTTTTTTCAAGCCAAGTGTATGGAACTGCCGTATAGTTTCGCTCACGATGCTGGAATGGACAATTCTGCGGGTTTCCTCATCTTTCGTTGCGTCGAAGGTCTTCACCTGCTTGCTGAGTTCAATGACCGTTTTTGAGGCCAGCTTCGCTATGAACTGTGCGACTTGAGTCGTTTGCTCCTGCATTTTGCTCCCGCCATAATACTCACTCGCCGTTTCCC
>JAKADF010000064.1:2840-10907 GCA_021820805.1 Bacillota bacterium | reverse complement strand
ACTTAATTCATGCGGGTTCTAGACAAAATGAGCTTCGGCTCAAACTCGAGGGAAAAGGTTATCTCGAAATATTGTCTGAGGGAGGAGGGATTCTCTCGACCGTAAAGAGCACCCGTACTGCTACCGAAGAGGAGTTGACGGCTCAAGCACGGAAATCCCTCGTACGGATGCTTGAACATGGGACGACGACTGTCGAAGCAAAAAGCGGCTATGGATTGGAAGCAAAAACCGAGCTCAAGCAGCTCCGGGTTGCAAAGGCACTCACAAACATACAGCCTGTCGAAATCGCTTCGACATTTCTTGGCCCTCATGCGTTGCCGCAAGAATTTAAAGGGAATGAAGAAGCATTTTTACAAAGCATGATTGATCTCTTGGGTATAATTCGCAATGAAGAGTTGGCCGAGTTCTGTGATATTTTCTGCGAAGACGGCGTGTTTTCGGTTGACCAAAGCCGGATGTTCCTGTCTGCATGCAAGCATATGGGGTTTGGCATCAAGATTCATGCAGACGAAATTGAACCGATGGGTGGAACGGAGCTGGCGGCAGAGCTCCATGCTATTTCAGCCGATCATCTTTTAGCCGCATCCCACGCCGGTCTCGACGCCATTGCAAAATCAGGAACAATAGCGGTTCTCCTACCGGGAACATCGTGGAATCTTCGCGCAAAGTCACATGCGAATGCGAGATAGATTAGCGACAAAGCAGGTGGTGCAGTAGCGCTTGCTACGGATTACAATCCAGGCAGTTGTCCGACAGAATCTCTGCAGTTGGTACAGGCGTTTGCAGCGAACCTGCTCCAGATGACACCAGAGGAAATCCTCACAGCGACAACCCGTAATGCTGCCTATGCAATTGGGCGCGGGGATAAAGTTGGAACGATTGAGGTTGGAAAGCAGGCGGACCTGTGTGTGTTTGACACAGATGACTTTGCATATATTCCATACCATTTTGGAGTGAACCATATCTATTCTGTGTTCAAACAGGGAAAGAAAAAAGTACAGAATGGCCATTTTCTAGCAAATTAGTAAGATGGGTTTGCGGACTGTCCCTGTTTATTTCGAATTGGCAGACTGTGATTGCTCGCTGCGGCTTGGTGTTTCTCAGTGTATGATGGTTGAAGGAGTCTTTCCGAATGATAAGAAATGTTGTACGTCCAGGATCCCGCTTTCGAGACCATTTGGACAATAAAGTGTCAGATTGGGTAAAGCCGTATGAAGTGTCATCTTCATTTGATGTTGCCATACTCGGTGCGCCCCTTAGCAAAACATCGATTAGCCATTCAGCAGCATTTCGGCTTCCAGATTCGATCCGCTCGTCTTTCCAGTCCATGACACCTTACAATTTGAACCACCGGATAGATCTATCCGAACGCCTTCGCGCAGTGGATATGGGCAATGTGACAATGCATTTAACTGACCTTGCTCAATGTCAGGCGAATATCGAAGATGCGGTGTCATCTTACTGGGAGACGCATCATGAACCTCTTGTAGTTCTAGGAGGAGATCACTCGATAACAGGTTGTTCAGTACTTGGCATGAAGAGGGCAACCAATCTTAAGTATGGCATTATCCATTTTGATGCTCACCATGATGTTCGGAATATAGAGGATGGCGGACGTTCGAATGGGACGCCGTTCCGCACGATTCTTCAAAGCAAAGCGGTAGATGGGAAAAACCTTGTGCAAATTGGGCTTCGCGACTTCGCCAACGCGAAAGCATATCATGAGTTTGTTCTTGAGCAAGGGGTTTCTGTTTATACTGCACGAAATGTATTTGAAAAAGGTATGACACAGGTTTTGAAAGAAGCATTCCAAATTGCAGGGAATGGCACAAATGCGATTTATGTCAGCTTCGATGTCGACTCTCTCGATCAAAGCTTTGTACCAGGCGTGCCCGCACCAGGGCCAGGAGGCCTCAACATTTGGGATGCAATTTCTGCTTTAGAATGGCTTGGAAGCAAAGATAATGTATTGGCAATGGATATCGTCTGTGTTGACCCGTCAATAGACTTCCGCGATTTGACCTCACGCGTTTCAGCGAACTTGGTCATGTCGTTTTTGACAGGCCTTGCACTCAGATAAACAGTATTAGGTTAAGTATTCATGTAAAATAAATTGACAATCAATGAGTAAATGAGTATACACATTATAAGTAGAAGTATAGCTATTAGAGATTAACGATTTTCCGCCATGATTAGTATGAATTGAATCGAATGTTTGTTTGTCCACAGTTATGAGTAGATAGGGGACTATATCGAGAAACAAATGTTTCTTGGTATAGTCCTTTGTGTCTTTTATGAAGGAGAGGATGGCAAAAATGACAATTCAGATTGATGGAAACAGCTTGACCATCGAACAAATTGCAAAGATTCTTTATCAAGGGGAATCTATCGAAATTCATGATAATGCTTGGGGGAAAATTGAGAGGAGCAGGGAAGTCGTTGAAGAAAAAGTCCACTCCGGAAAAGTCGTTTATGGGGTGACAACCGGTTTTGGCAAGTTTAGCGATGTCGTAATTCCGAGCCAAGAAGTAGAAGATTTACAATTGAATCTTATTCGCAGTCATGCGTCCGCTGTAGGCGTTCCATTTTCTGAAGACGTAAGTCGAGCGATGCTGCTACTTCGTGCGAATGCCTTAGCGAAAGGTTTCTCTGGTGTACGCAGGGAAACCCTTCAGCTTTTGGTGGACTGCCTCAATCGTGGTGTAATACCTGTTATTCCAAGCCAAGGGTCACTCGGTGCAAGCGGTGATTTGGCGCCTCTAGCTCACTTAGCGTTAGTGCTCATTGGAGAAGGAGAGGCTGTTTACCAGGGGGAGAAGGTTCCAGGTATAGAGGCACTTAGGCTCGCAGGACTCCGGCCAATACGTTTGAAGGCAAAAGAAGGTCTTGCCCTTATCAACGGAACGCAGGCTATGACGGCAGTAGGTATTATCGCTTACCTCGAATCGCTGCATCTAGCAGATTTTGCGGATGGTGTCGCAGCACTCACATTGGAAGGGCTTAATGGAATTGTCGATGCATTTGAACCTGAAACGCACCGTGTACGGCCATACCCGGAACAGCAAGAGGTTGCAAGTCGTATACTCGGTTACGTCGAAGGCAGCCAATTGACGACAAGGCAAGGGGAACAGCGCGTGCAGGATGCGTACTCGCTTCGTTGTATCCCCCAGGTACATGGCGCGATTCGCCAAGTGCTGGCATATGTGGAGAATAAATTGTCTATAGAAGTAAATGCTGCAACAGACAATCCCCTTATTTTTTCAGACAGTGGTAAAGTGATTTCAGGCGGAAATTTCCATGGACAACCAATCGCTTTTGCGATGGACTTTTTAGGCATAGCGATGTCAGAAACGGCGAACATTTCGGAGCGCCGAATTGAAAGACTAGTAAATCCGCAATTAAATAACGGCCTTCCGGCATTCTTGAGCCCAGAACCTGGTCTCCAGTCTGGACTCATGATCACCCAATATGCTGCAGCTTCACTCGTATCGGAAAACAAGGTGCTTGCTCATCCGGCAAGCGTAGATTCCATTCCCTCCTCAGCAAATCAAGAGGATCACGTTAGTATGGGCACTACTGCGGCACGCCATGCATACATGATTATTCAAAACGCTCTCCGAGTACTAGCTATTGAAGGAATATGTGCAGCACAGGCTGTTACGCTTCGAGGCGTCGAAAAATTAGCGCCAAAAACAAGGGAAGTTTATGAAAAGATTAGAAGAGTTGTTCCTGTGATTGAGAAAGATCGTGTTTTTTCAAGAGATATCGAAGGCTTAGCAGCATGGATAAAGGATGAATCCTGGAAAGTGAGCCAAAATCGTACGGTCGTAATGTCTTAAAACATGTTTTAAAAAAGCACGGTCGAAATTGAGTAACATTTGCAAAAATATTCTATTAGTATAGGTTTGGGGATATTTGATTTTGTAGTCAGATATCCTCGAACCAAAGCTTATATTTCAGTTAGGTATGTCGTGAGAAGTAGAATGAGTTGAAAACAGCGTTAGAAATAAATCGAGAAGTGGGGCAAGCATATGTTTCATCGTAATCGAATTGGCAAAGCTGCAATGATGTTGGTTTTGCTCGGCGATGGAGAAGATCACTCAAATTTAATAAAGAATATAGAGCACCACGGTTTTTCTGTCACAGAAGGGAAAGTAGGAACAATGGATTCTCAAAAGGTTATAGCCGCGGTGGAAACAGCGGCGAAAAAGAGTGGTTTGATAAGCTCAGAGCTTTATCGAGAGGAACATGCTCTGTATCATGCCATAATGGAAGCGCTTTTAGGAGTAGGCAGAGGGGATGCTACTTTTGGTGCACATCTTCGTACGGTTGGTCTAAGGTTTGCAATTGTACGGGGAGTGCCATATACAGCTCAAGAAGAGGGAGAATGGCTGGCGGTCGCTTTCTATGGGACTATTGGTGCGCCCGTGAAAGGTTTTGAACATGAGGCGCTAGGACTTGGATTAAATCATATCTAAATTTCAATTCAAGGTAAATTGCCCTTAGATGTAATTTACGCCAACGGACATTGCCTATCAAACCGGATTGTCTTTACTGAGTGAGGAAAGAGGAAAAATTGAACACATCATTGGTGTTTTTTAGTTAGATGTTGCAATAAAGGAATACGCGACAAGAGATGTTTATTTTGAAGTGTTTACAGATTTATCTGCGACTACAACTACAAAAACTAATGAATTTGGCGGAAGTTAAGCAGTCCTACCAAGACGCACTCTGCCAAAATCCTGTGCAATCATGGAGTAGTTGCTATCCTGCCACTGACATATCTGGAGTGAACCAAGCTATAGGCAACTGGATGTCATTTTTGGTATCCGTGGCTGATTTAACCTATCACTTTACCCATTGACGCCAACATCATGCAGCAATAGGATTGGGAGGAATGGTCATTTCAGCTATGCGCCGTTCGATATTGAATCTGGCATTTAGGGGGTACGTGTTTGCCCGTCGATGGTTTTTCGTTCGATTTATCTGCAGCCGAGTGGCGGAAAAGCGCCACAGATGAAAAAACGCTGGCGGAGGCGCTTTCAGTTCGACTGGAACAAGCGTTACCCAGTAAGGTAATCGTTGAACGGAGTCACCCTTTGTTTTCCAAGCAAACACCTTTAAAAAAAATTACTGTAAACTTTGAGGATGAGCAGTTTCAACTAACTTACGATAACCGCGAGGGAATACGTACGACAAAGGCGAAGGTGGTTCGTGGTATTGTACTGAAAACCACGCTTCTTAGCTTTACGGAGTGGCTGGATAAATTGTCATCCACATTACAGACTTTAGCACAGCAGCATGAGGAAACCAGAGAAGCGTTGCAGAGATTTCTGCTTTCCTAACGAAACTCCAAGAAGTGCCGCCTGCCTGTCGATGTCTTTTACCGTCAGGTTGGCACGCAGGTACTGGCAGTCATAAGGCCGCGGAATGAAGGAAGTGATGGCGTTTGGGATGGTTTACGCGGGGAAAATCGACGGATAAGGAACAACTGCAACAGCAACACGAACGCGCAACGGAAACAATGCTGGCGCTTGGTAACGGACAATTGCCGCCGTACATTCGCCAGCGGATAAAGGAGCAGCGCCGCGGTGAGCTGCCATGGACCAGTGATCTTTCAGTCTCAGAATGGTTGCTTACCGCTAAATATCGGTTTCGGCCACTCGGCATGGTGCTTGGAAGCAGCTTTTTCCATATTGGATATTCCAAAGCGGATATTGGTGGTAGTTGGTCGTCCGGTGAAGTCAGCGTCATCGCACGGGCCGTTCGGGACGGCCGTACCAAGGCTTTGGACAGGATGGCGATGGAAGCTAAAGAGATGGGCGCAAATGCCGTGGTGGGTGTACGCCTGGATACCCGAACGCCTGGTTTTTTCGGACATGATACGGAATTCACCGCGTTTGGGACGGCTATTGCTGTCGAAGGACTCAATCCTTCAAGTCAGCCGCTCTTATGCACGGTATCCGCTCAGGATCTTGCTAAATTGCTCGCTCAAGGCTCAATTCCCGTGGGCCTTGCGCTCGGAGTCTCCGTTTACTACCAATACAGTACTTGGCTTGACGTCCGACAGGAGTACAGTTGGTTTAACCAGGAACTCTCATCAATGACACAAGCCGTATACTCGGCTCGTCACAACGCAATGTCCGATATGGATCGAGATGCCAGAGCCTTGAACGGAACGGGCATACTGGCGCACGACACGAGCATGAAGGTGTACGAAGTTGAGGTTGAGCGCGGCGAAAACGACGAGCGGACGGATCATATCCTGGAGGTCATCTCCATCGGAACGGTTATCTCTTCACATAAGCATCTAATGCCATTGAACATCAAGCCCGTTTTATCTATGAACGATAAGGCGCCGGAAGTGACATTCGAACCTACAGGCAAGTAAAGATTATTCGAAATATTGTCAAGTGCTTTAAGGCGGTGGCCATGCCTCTCATTTAATGAGCCTGGCATTCAGAAATGGAAAGGAGACTTGTCGTGTCTGATCAGTTTGGCGAATTGTCACAACATGCACTAGAGCGTTTAAGAGGACTACGCAGCGCAGGAAGCCATGAAGGGGTCTTTACGTCCGATTTATCGATTAACGAATACCTCCTGGTTCGCGACGCCGGGTTTGAACCGGTCGGCCTAGTCGTTGGTAGCTCGGTCTATCATATCGGATTGCAACGTGGTGGGTACAACCAAAGCATGGAATTGACCGTGCTTACACAGGCCATGTATGAATCGCGCGAACTCGCAATGGAGCGCATGGAAAGCGAGGCTCATGCCCTTGGTGCGGATGGCATCGTTGGTGTGCGGCTAGAAGTAAATCGATATGAGTGGGGCGCTGACATCGCCGAGTTCATGGCGATTGGCACTGCTGTTGTCGCCCGCGATCCGAACGTCAAATTCCGCACAATCGCCAACCGTCCATTCACTTCAGACCTTTCTGGTCAGGATTTCTGGACGCTCCTCAAAGCCGGATATCGGCCACTGTCCATGGTGATGGGTAGCTGTGTCTACCATGTGGCGCACCAGAGTATGTTCAAGGCGCTTGGTAACGTCGGCCGCAATGTGGAACTGCCGAATTTCACGCAAGCCATGTATGACGCGCGCGAGCTCGCCATGGAGCGCATGCAAAAAGAAGCGCATGACCAAAGAGCGGAAGGTGTCGTCGGAGTGCAATTGTCAGAGCGGTCGCATGGATGGGGTTCGCATGTTATTGAGTTTTTTGCAGTAGGCACCGCGGTGATGCCGGTTCGTGATGACCACGTCATCGAGTCGCCGAGTCTGGTTCTTTCCCTCAACGATTAACAAATGGACCGTAACCATTGTGGACAATGAAGAGAGGATGGCACGTATGAACATATTTCGCCGTACCGCGAACATCGCGGAAAGCAAAATCAGCAAGTTCCTCGATTCTCTGGAGGATCCAAACGCGGCGTTGGATTTGAGCTACGAAAAGATGCTGTCAGCTTTGCAGGAAGTGAAACGTCACCTGGCAGACGTCGTTACGGAGCAAAAGTCGTTGGAAAATCAGATTAATGCTGCCAATAAGGAATCGGCCGCGCACGAAGAGGATGCTCGTACGGCGCTTAAGATGAACCGGGAAGACTTGGCTCAGGCCGCGCTCTTCAAAAAGCAACAATCCGGCGCGCACGTAGCTCAGATGCAAGAGGCGCTGGACAAAATCAATGTGCAGGTTATTCGCTTGAAGGACGCAAAACGCAAGTATCAGGAGCGTGTCGAGTCATTCAAGGTGCAAAAAGAAGCCACCAAAGCGAGTTACGGTGCGGCCCAGGCGGAAGTGAAAATCGGCGAATCTCTGTCCGGTATCAGCAAGCAGATGGGCAACGTCGGAGAAACCATGCAGCGGGCACAGGATAAGGCGGATCAAATGCTCGCACGTGCCGCGGCTATGGAGAGCCTAGTGAATGAGGGGATTTTAAATGATCTACTCGACACCCGCGACAAGACAACCCGCGAATTGAATGAGTTGAGACGCGACGCGGCTGTCCAAGATGACCTGGAGCGCTTGAAGCGAGAAATGGCGGAAGACAAAGAATAAGAGGATCACAAACC
>JAKADF010000064.1:0-2830 GCA_021820805.1 Bacillota bacterium | reverse complement strand
ACGAGTGGCCCCAGATGCCCGTAGCTCTGGGGCCGTATGCTTCTGATGGCAAAGTAATGGTGAATTCCAAGTACTCTACCTTAAGGCAGCACGTTATCTGCGGTACGATAGGATTCGTACCATTCTTTACGAGTCAAGTGTTTAGTGGAAACAAAGCTACGTGCCTGCAATGTGGCCATTGATTCAAACAATGAAAGTGTCGCCCTTTTGTCATTGTTAGATTGGTAGGTTGATTCTGTCGGAAGTGAGCAAATCCATCACAACAGTTCCGTGCAATCTAGTATATACATATGACTCACGGCATCAGAATCTTCTTACCAAGGGGCCACTGTATAAGAAAGTATAGTGCACTTGAAGCAGCACTTACTCCTCCAATTGCTAAGAGCAATGTTGGATGACAAGGTGAAAGGCCATTTTCAATACAGTAGAAACCGGAAATCATAAGCAACACGCCTATAAAACTTAACCAAACTTGAATAATTGACAAAAGCGAACTCCGAGGCATGCGCCGAAGTAATAATGGGAAAAGCGTGTATCCTACCCCATATACCAACGTCGTTATCCATCCAAGAAACATCAGATGTAATGATACAAGGTCCATCAAGGGTAAACCTAGCAAAAGTCCCGCTCCAAGCAAGAACAACCAACATGTACTAAGTTTCCAGGCTAAGTGAACTGGTTGAACATAGCCTTTGAAAACACGGTTAATAGGAATGATATAAAAAATTGAGGACCAGACAAATCCCAAGCCGAGTAGCTTTGAGCCAATCAAAATAATAACTGGCCAACTTAGAAACCCAACTGCTGATAATATCACACCGCAGATCCAGAGGATTTGCCCTATCAAGGAAATATTCCTTTGGAGAAAAGAACCTGCTGAATAGCGCTCGTACAGGTGCAAAGAAGTAGCTGATACAGTTCCCGCAATCCAGCCATAATAAATCAATACTTCTATGCTAGATGGAATAGAGTATGAAAATATATTTTTTGCGAATAACGACGAGATAGCTGCATAAGCAGCAGCAAAAACAAAAATCATCAAAGTAATGTCCGTACCCCGTTGAGCGATTGAATCCGTTTCGTAATGACGTTTTGTGTTTCCTAAAGTCTTATATATTCTGCCCATGGCATCCGTTATATGGTATTTTGCCGCATAAAGTGATTCCACATAAATACTAATATTTGAGTCCAACTTAACTTCTTGTGCTTCCCTTTTTCTTTTTGCAGCTATTGAAACTAAAATGTTTGTTAAAAATAGTATAGGCGCCAATGCTTGCAGAAACATTCCAATTTGTAATGTTAGTAAGGATGACCAAATATGCGAGAATACAACACAAATCACGCCTGTTTCTGCCACAAAAAGTTGAATCCAGCCTAGTTTTGGCCATGGTGAAATAATGTTGGCAAACCATCTTAAATTCGCATAAGCCATACCATATATTAGGATTGTCAGCCATCCGAATGGATTTATCTCGGCGTGCATTGAAACAATTAGACCCCACCAATTTGGGTTTAGAGTCATTAACATGCCAAGAATCGCACCAATAGAGAAATTCAAAAAGGCTGTACCAATATAAAATGCAGGCATTAATCCAATCACCTTAGTGTATCGATTGCCATTATCCAGCTTAATTCCAAGCTTAGGTTGTCTACTTATCATAAGTTTAACTTCACCCATCTTCAGCTGCGTACTACAACAGTTTTTAATTCGAATCTATTATTCGCAGTTTGTTTGTTGGTAACACCAATTTAGGTAACTACATCAAGTTAACTAGTTTGTTTAGAAAGTATTCATTGACTTAAATCAATCGTTTACATGCTGGCAATATTTACGATGGATCAGATTGAGTTTTAATCAAACCTATGCACGACTTAATCATAATGTCGAAGCTGAAATAAAGATTTGGCCAATTCCGTGTCATTCATCAGTGCCATTCTGTATTCCAACATCTAGTTGAGGGTTCAAAGAATCTGCTCTACCGTGGAATATCCGCGTTTTGTTGGCGGGACTCCAATATGCGCCTTTTCACACCAAAGTCATTAACGCTGCGGTGAGAGATGCAACTCATGTGTTGGACGGATTGCTATCTCATGAGTCGAAATTACAAATTTGAGAGCACTACACCGATACCGCTGGCTTCACTGACCACGTATTCGACCTGATGCACTTACTAGGTTTCCGTTTTGCACCACGCATACGCGATCTTTTGGACAAGAAGCTCTATGTGCCGGGTGATATCAAGCCATATCCAATTCTGACAAACCTCATCGAGGGCGGAATCAATATAAAGCACATTAAGAAGGAGTGGAACGAGGTTCTTCGCTTAGCTGCATCAATCAAACATGGGACGGTGACGGCCTCGCTCATACTCAGAAAGCTTGGCAGCTATCCACTTCGATGAGGAGGGGGGAGGAAATTTGGCATTGTTTACGGTTCTCGCTTGGAGCATATACCGTCCGGACACTCCGGAAGTAGCTCAACAGTCTTATATTACCGATGGGGAACTGTTCCGTAAAATCAGCAAGTCTGGTCTCGTTGGGAAAAGGCGGCTTTACGATAAATCCTGTTACTACTGAGCCATTTTGTCCACAGGTTTACAGGAAAAGATGTCTTGAGATTGCCGGGTATTGTGTCCAAAGCTCTTAGATCTGCTGCTATGGGTGCTCAGATTGATGGACTAAAATTTTAAATTTCCGAACAATTAAGCTCTTGGAAGGCGTTGACGACACAAATTGTCTATTTCAGGATACGATTTGGACGTTTACGTCCGACTTGCCGAGTTGGATTCTTCCTTTATATGCATATTCGCCTCCATTATTGCAATAGGTA